>DASRRF010000122.1:0-4567 GCA_035695905.1 Micromonosporaceae bacterium
GAACGGCTCGTCCGGAAGGCCGTCAAGCCGTCGTACGGCCGCGGCGAAGTCCTCCGGACCGAGGCCGGGATCGTGCTCGGCGGCCAGCTCCAGCAGCCGATCCCGGCCATACCGGGGGAGCGCGGCGGCAACATCGGTGAACAGGTCAACGTCCTCGGTGGGGCGGTCGACGAGTCCGTGCGCGACCAAGGCGCAGCCGCCTCCCAACGCAAACCCGTACCTGCCTGATGCGGCGAGAGCAACCGCTGCGATCCTGTTATGCAGCGAGCTGGCTGCTACGCGGCCGCCCGTAGGTCCGAGTGGCGTTCCTCCCATGCGAGCCGCACTCCCTTCGGCAGGTAGAGTTTGCGCCACATCCGGATCAGCGTCGGGCCGTCCAACCAGGTGCGTAGTTCATCGAAGCGGATCGCTTCGCAGAGCACGATCTCGTAGACCCACTGGAGCATGAAGGGCTTGTCGAGGTCGAACGTCCGGTTCTTCTGCCAGAACAGGCGGAACGGCAGCTCGATAACGCCGTGCGTCGGGCCGTGCAGCTCGGACAGGTCGGGAGCCACCAGCGCCGGCCGCCCCGGCCGGGACTGGTGCACCTGCGACACATGCTGCCGTGCCATGACCACAAGCCTAGCTACGCGATCCGGTACGAGCCAGCGATCGGGGGATCGGCGGCGGCGCCCGCCGATCCCCCGATCTGAGGGGAGGATCTACTTCCCGGGTACGAGGATCAGCCGGGCGAGGGTACGGCCGCCGTCCTTCGCTCCCGCGACGCCGATCTCGGTACCGACCGCGATCTGGTTCGGCTGGATCGTCGTACGGTGCTCGATGACGTGTATCGGATCCCCGAACGTCCAGGTGAGCGTGAACCCGTCGGTGGACTTCACGGTGACCGTGGTGCCGTCGATCGCGGTGACCGTCCCGCGTTGGACAACCAGGGTGACAGTGCCGTCCTTGGTCTGCACCACGGCCTCGCCGTGCAGCACGTTGCGGCGCAGGAAGACGCGCAGCTTGTGCCGGCCCGGCCGAAGTTTGTCCACTTTGGACCCCGGGCTGGCGCTGGGCACCGGGGCCGCCGCCTCGGCAACCGCGCCGAACTCGGCCGGGTCGAAGCCCATCGCGGCCAGCGCGGCGGCCTCCGGCCCGAGCGCCTCGGCCACCTCCACCGTGGTCCCGGCCGCGCGATCGGTCGCGGTGTCGGCGACCCGGCCGCAGCCGGCGAGTGCCACAACTCCGGCCAGGCCGATCAACCCAGCCACGATCAATCTATGAGTACGCATAGAGCACACCCTGCCGCGGGCAGGCGAGCACCGGGTCAGCCAGATGTTCGGGGTGCGTAAGGCAGCTGGACCGTGAACCTGGCCCCGCCCTCCGGTGCGTGTCCCGCCTCGATCCGGCCGCCGAGGCGCAGCACCAAGCGGTGGGCCAGGGCCAGCCCGAGCCCGCTGCCGACCTTCCGTACCCCTTGATATCGCTGGTAAAGAGCACCGCGCTCGAAGGCCACCGCGAGGTCCTCGTCGGTGAACCCCGGCCCGCCGTCGCGTACCTCGATGGTGGCGGCGTCCGGACCGGCCAGGACGGCGAGTACCACCGGAGCCCCGGCGGGCACCGCGCGCACCGCGTTCTCCAGCAGGCCCTCGATCACCTGACGGATCCGGCCCGGATCGGTGTGCACCACGACCGGCCCGTCCGGCATTGCGGTACGCAGCATCACGTCCGCCTCGGCGCACCGGGCGCTCCACGCTTGCGCCACCCCGTGCACCAGCGCCACCAGGTCTATCGACGCCGGGGCGAGCGGGAAGTCGGCCGCCTCCAACCGGGCCAGCACGAGCAGGTCGGAGACGAGCCGGTCGAGGTGTTCGGCCTCGGCGAGCATGGTCTGGCCGGCCCGCTGCGCGCCGTCGGCCCCAACGACGCCGTCGGCCAGCGCTTCGGCGTACCCCCGAAGGGTTGTCAGGGGTGTTCTGAGCTCGTGTGAGACGGAGAGCAGGAAGTCGCGCTGCCGGCCTTCGCTGGTGGCCAGCGCGCCGGCCAGCTCGTTGATCGCCGTGGCCAGGTCGGCCGCCTCGGCGGGCGGCTCGACCGGCAGGCGGACCCGCCGGTCGCCGGCGCGCAGCCGGGCCGCGGCGGTCGCCGCGTTGCGGATCGGCCGGGCCAGCCGGCGGGCCAGCAGGGCACCGGCCGCGACCCCGGCCAGCAGGCCGGCGATCATCGCCAGCCAGAGCCGCCGCCAGACGACCGGGGCGACTCCGGTGGGTACCGGTTCGACCAGCACGATCGCGTCCCGGTCGCCCAGCGGGCGGCCCTCGACGAGCGCCCACCGGCCCTGGTAGCGGATCCGCTCGCCGGTGACCTGCCGGCCGCTGGCGACCTCGGTGACGATGCGCGGCGGCAGCCCGGCCCGGTCCGGCCGGCCGCCCTGTACGAGTACCAGCTCGATGCCATGCTGCCGCAGTTGGCGGGCCAGCCGCTGGTCCGCGGTGTCCTTGACGGTCCGGCTCATCACCGCGGCGACCGTGTCCGCCTCCTTGCCCAGCGCGCTGCGCCGCTCCTCGTCCGCGACCCGCAGCGCCAGCGGGAACGCGACCAGCGCGGTGACCAGCACCGAGACCACGGCGACCAGGCAGGTGGCGAGGACCGCGCGGGAGGTCAGGGTGCGCGCGAACCGCCGCGGTCCTCCCTCGACCCCGCCACCCCGCCCACGCTGGCGCCGCCGGAGCACCTCCAGCGGTACGGTCAGGTCAGTGGTCATCGGCCGTGTAGCCCACCCCGCGGACGGTACGCAGCACGCCGGCCGCGTCGCCGAGCTTCGCCCGTACCTGGGCCACGTGCACGTCGACCGTACGGGTGCCGCCGTGCGCCGGGTAGCCCCACACGCTGGCCAGCAGCTCGTCCCGGGTGTAGACCCGGCCGGGCCGGCGCATCAGGTGGGCGAGCAGGTCGAACTCGGTCTGCGTCAGGGATACCGGCGCATCGCCGACCGCCACGCTGCGCCGTCCCGGATCCAGGCTGATCGGGCCGACCCGCAGCGGTACGGCCCCGTCCGGCGGGCCGGCTGACCTGCGCAGCACCGCGCGTACCCGGGCCACCAGCTCCCGCGGGCTGAACGGTTTCGTCACGTAGTCGTCGGCGCCGAGCTCCAACCCGACCACCCGGTCGACCTCGTCGTCGCGCGCGGTGAGGAAGAGCACCGGCGTCCAGTCGCCCTCGGCGCGCAGCCGCCGGCAGATCTCGGTGCCATCCATACCCGGCAGGGCGATATCGAGTACGCAGGCAACCGGCTTCAACCGCCGGGCTGCCGCGAGTCCGGCCGTACCGTCGTGCTCGACGTGTACCCCGAAGCCGTCCCGGGCCAGGTAGAGCCGGAGCAGGTCAGCGATCGGCCGCTCGTCCTCGACGACGAGCACCAGCCCACGCGTACCCTCCACGCCGACATCATGCTCTGTGGCTGGCGCCGGCAGGTCAGCGCGGCGTAAGGACGGTGTTAGGCAGCCGACAGCGGCGTGGTGTGCCGGTGGTGTACCGGCATCCGTGGGTACGGCGCACGGCGGGGCAGGAACACGTGCCCGAGCAACGCGTCCACGTGCCAGACCCGCCGCGGGTCGCCCAGCTTGATCCAGAATCGCTCGCGGAGTCCGTCGCTCGCCGTCGCGGCCACCTCGACCGCGGCCAGCCCCGGATCCGGAGTCCACGAAACGTTGGACAGTTCCGGTACCCCCGCGTTGAGATGCAGCCGGATCCGGCGCAGCAGCCGGGTTTCCTGGGTTACCACCAGCCGGCGCTGGGTGAGCAGCAGCAGGTGTTCACCCTGGAGTGGCCGGTCCGGGCGCAGGCACCGGGTGACGAGTACGGCCGCGTCGTCGGGTTCGATGCAGCGCCGGAAGATCGGCATGTGCCGGCTGACCGTGTGGATGGGGATCCCCGCCTCGGCGGTGGCCGGCAGGAATGTACGTGAGAACACGTCCATGCCGGTACTAACGAAACAGCTCCAGGATTGTCGCGTTGGCCATCCCGCCGCCCTCGCACATCGTCTGCAGGCCGAAACGGATGCCGTTGTCCCGCATGTGGTACAGCAACGTGGTCATGATCCGGGCGCCGGAGCCGCCGAGCGGGTGGCCGAGCGCGATCGCCCCGCCGCGCGGGTTGAGCCGGTCCGGCGCCGCGCCGGTCTCCGCCAGCCAGGCCAGTGGCACCGGGGCGAACGCCTCGTTCACCTCGTACACCCCGATGTCGGCGACGGTGAGTCCGGCCCGCCGCAGCGCTTTCGCGGTGGCCGGGATCGGCGCGGTGAGCATGACCACCGGATCGTCGGCGGCTACCACCGCGGTGTGTATCCGGGCCAGCGGGCTCAACCCGTGCGCCGCGGCCCAGTCGGACGTGGTGATCGCGAGCGCCGCCGCGCCGTCCGAGATCTGCGACGCCGAGCCCGCGGTCACCACGCCGTCCGGCGTGAACGGGGTGGCCAGTTCGGCGAGCTTGGCCAGCGAGGTGTCCCGGCGGATCCCCTCATCCCGGTCGATCGGGCCGACCGGGGTGATTTCAGCGTCGAACGAGCCCTTGTCCTGCGCGGCCGCCG
>DASRRF010000123.1:0-4545 GCA_035695905.1 Micromonosporaceae bacterium
TGCCTATGACGTGCGCGAGGTGACCGCCCGGCTGGTCGATGCTTCCGAGTTCCTCGAATTCAAGGCCCCCTACGCCACCGACACGATCTGCGGCCACGCTCGCCTGGGCGGCCACCGCGTCGGCCTGATCGGCAACAACGGGCCGATCCAGCCCAACGGCTCGACCAAGGCGGCGCAGTTCATCCAGCTCTGCGACCAGGCCGGCGTGCCGCTGGTCTTCCTGCAGAACACCACCGGCTACATGGTCGGCACCGAGTACGAGCAGGGCGGGATCATCAAGCACGGCGCGCTGATGATCAACGCGGTGTCGAACTCCAAGGTGCCGCACCTGACGCTGAACGTCGGGGCCTCGTACGGCGCGGGCAACTACGGGATGTGCGGCCGGGCATACGACCCGCGGTTCCTGTTCGCCTGGCCGCACGCGCGGTCCGCGGTGATGGGTCCGGCCCAGCTGGCCGGGGTGATGGAAATCATCTCCCGGCAGGCGGCCGAGTCGAAGGGCATCGCGTACGACGAGGAGGCGGCCGCGAGCGCGCGCATGATGATCGAGTACCAGATCGGCAAGGAGTCCACCGCGCTGGCGATGTCCGGCCGGGTCTACGACGACGGTGTGATCGATCCGCGCGATACCCGTACCGTTCTCGGCTTCTGCCTTTCAGCCGTCCACAGTGGACCTGTCAGCGGTGCCACGCACTACGGCGTCTTCAGGATGTGACCATGATTCGTAGGCTGCTCGTGGCCAACCGCGGCGAGATCGCCCGCCGGATCTTCGCGACCTGCCGCGCGATCGGGGTGGAGACGGTCGCGGTCTACTCCGACCCGGACGCCGGCGCGCCGCACGTGAGTGAGGCCGACTACGCGGTACACCTGCCGGGCAACGCGGCCAGCGCCACGTACCTGCGCGGCGACCTGATGGTCGCCGCGGCGGCCAAGGCCGGCGCCGACGCCATCCACCCGGGCTACGGGTTCCTCGCGGAGAACGCCGACTTCGCCAACGCGGTCACCGATGCCGGGCTCACCTGGGTCGGCCCGCCGGCCAAAGCGATCGCGCTGATGGGTTCGAAGCTGGAGGCGAAGGCGCTGCTCGCCGACGCCGGCGTGCCGATGCTGCCGTCGGTCCGCGATCCCGACGAGGTCAGCGAATATCCGGTGCTCGTCAAGGCCTCCGCCGGTGGCGGCGGCCGCGGCATGCGGATCGTCCGGGACGCCGACGCGCTCGCCGAGGCGGTTGCCGCGGCCCGGCGGGAGGCCGCTGCGGCATTCGGCGATGGGACGGTGTTCTGCGAGCGGTACGTCGAGCGGGCTCGCCACATCGAGGTGCAGGTCTTCGCGGACGCGCACGGGAACATCATCACGTTCGGCGAGCGGGAGTGCTCGATCCAGCGCCGGCACCAGAAAATCATCGAAGAGACCCCCTCGCCGGTCGTCACGCCGGCGCTGCGCGAGCAGGTGTGCGCCGCGGCCGTTGCGGCGGCCCGTGCGGTCGGCTACGTCGGCGCCGGCACGGTGGAGTTCCTGCTCGACCCGGACGGCGCGGTCTACTTCCTGGAGATGAACACCAGGCTGCAGGTCGAGCACCCGGTCACCGAGTGCGTCACCGGGTACGACCTGGTCCGGCTGCAGCTTCTCGTTGCCGAGGGCGGGCTGCTGCCGCTGCCGGGGGCGCCGCCGTTGCGCGGGCACGCGATAGAGGTACGGCTGTGCGCGGAGGATCCGGCGTACGCCTGGCTGCCGTCCACCGGTACGCTGCACCGCTTCCGGGTACCCGATGTGCTCGGCGAGTTCCGCCCGCTGCCGCAACCGGGGCTGCGGCTGGATTCCGGGGTACGGGACGGCTCCGTGGTGACCGTCCACTACGACTCGATGCTCGCCAAGCTGGTCGCCTGGGCGCCCACCCGGTACGAGGCGGCCCGGTTGCTCGCCGCCGCGCTGGCCCGCGCCGAGCTGCACGGCGTGGTCACCAACCGGGACCTGCTGGTCCGCGTCCTGCGGCACCCCGCGTTCCAGGCCGGCGAGATAGACACCGGGTTCCTCGACCGGCACCCCGAGGTCTTCGCGCCGCTTCTGTCCGCTGTGGACAGTGTGAAGCTGTCGTGTCTGGTGGCCGCGATGGCCGGTGCCGCGGCCCGGCGGGCGGCCGCACCGGTGCTGGCCTCGCTGCCGTCCGGCTGGCGCAACGTACCCACCGGCGCGCAGACCAGCGTGTACGACGGGCCGGCCGGCCCGGTGGAGGTGGGCTACCGGTTCGACCGTACCGGTGCGCTCGCCTCGTGGTACGTACGCGCGATCGACCCGGACGAGCTGGACCTGGCCGGCCTGGGCACACTGCCCACATCGGACGATCACCCGCCGGTCGCCGTGGTGTCCGCCGCACCGGACCGGGTGGAGCTGGACGTCGCCGGCATCCGGCTGTCCTTCATGGTGCACCGGGTCGACAATGTGTCCTATGTGGACAGCCCGGAGGGCTCGGCCGCGCTGACCGAGCTGCCGCGTTTCCCGGAACCGGCCGGTGAGCTGACCGAGGGCTCGCTGGTCGCCCCGCTGCCCGGCGCGGTCGGCCAGGTTCTGGTGGTTCCTGGCCAGCGGGTCAGTGCCGGAGAACTGTTGTTGACACTGGAGGCGATGAAGCTCGAACACCCGGTCCACGCGCCGGCGACAGGGGTCATCGCCTCGATATCGGTCGCCGCCGGCGCGCAGGTCGACACCGGCACGGTGCTCGCCATCCTCACCCCCGACCCCTGACCCGTCGCTCGCGCAGGAGTACCCCTCATGGACTTTGATCTCACCCCGGAACAGGACCAGCTGCGCGACGCGGTACGCGCGCTCGGCCGCCGGTACGGCCACAAGTACTTCGTACAGAAGGCGAAGTCCGGCGGGAAGACCACCGAACTCTGGGCGGAGGCCGGCAAGCTCGGCTACCTCGGGGTCAGCGTGCCCACCGAGTACGGCGGGGGCGGCGGCGGGATCACCGAGCTGGCCATCGTCTGTGAGGAGCTCGCCGCGGCCGGCTGCCCGTTGCTGCTGCTCGTCGTCTCACCCGCGATCGCCGGCACGATCCTCGCCCGGCACGGTACGGACGAGCAGCGCAAGCGCCTGCTACCCGGGGTCGCCTCCGGCGAACACAAAGTTGTCTTCGCCATCACCGAGCCGGAGGCCGGCTCCAACTTCCACCGGCTCGGCACGGTGGCGCAGCGCGACCCCGGCGGCGGCTGGGTCCTCAATGGACGCAAGTGCTTCATCTCCGGTGTGGACGAAGCGGATTACATCCTCGTCGTCGCCCGCACCGACCTGGGAGGCAAGCTTCGCCCGGCGCTGTTCGTCGTGCCGACCGGTGTCGCCGGGCTGTCCACATCCGCTCTGGAGTTGGAAATCGTCTCGCCGGAGAAGCAGTTCCTGCTCTACCTCGACGGCGTACGGGTGGCCGACGACGCGCTGATCGGGGCGGATCCCGAGGCGGGGTTGCCGGCGCTGTTCGCCGGGCTGAACCCGGAGCGGATCACGGTGGCCGCGATGGGCGCGGGTACCGCCCGGTACGCGTTGGAGCGCGCGTGCGAGTACACCGGCACCCGCAACGTCTGGGGCCGGCCGATCGGCGCGCATCAAGGCGTGGCGCATCCGCTCGCGCACGCGGCGATCCAGCTGGAGCTCGCCCGCCTCATGATCGCGAAGGCGGCCGCCCTGTACGACGCCGGCCGCGACCTGGAGGCCGGGATCGCCGCGAACCTGGCCAAGTACGCGTCATCCGAGGCCGCGTCGCTCGCCGTGGACACCGCGATCCAGGTGCACGGCGGCAACGGGATGACCACCGAGTACGGCGTGGCCACCCTGCTCGGCGGGGTACGGGCCGGCCGGATCGCCCCGGTGAGCCGCGAGATGATCCTGAACTTCGTGGCCCAACACGTACTCGGGCAGGAGAAGTCCTACTGAGCCGACCCGCCGCGCCGCGGACCCCGCCGGAACATCGTCCACGGTGGACGGTGGGTTGGTACGGTCGGCGGCTCCGCAGGCGTCGGCGGTACGGGCGGCCGGACCGATCCGGAAGGCTGGCCGTCCGGCGGCAGTGGCACCGCGGCCAGCAGGTCGCGTAGCCGTTCCGCGGTTGGTCGTACCCCCGGATCGTTGGACATCCCGGCCCGCAGGATGCCCACCAGGGCGGGTGGTACGCCGGGCAGGTCCGGCACCGGCTCGTCGAACAGGTCCATCAGGGTGACCAGGGTCGGGTCACGATCCTCCCGCCAGCGTGCCGGCCGGCCGCGGATGACCGCGTAGAGCGTGGCGCACAGCGCGTACACGTCGTTGGCCGGCGCCGGCGAGCTGTGCCGGAACAGCTCGGGCGGCGCGTACGCCGGGGTCAGCACGTCCAGGGTGACCGACGAGTCGCGGGTCTCCGCGAGGATCGCCAGGCCGAAGTCGGCGAGCGCCGGCTCACCGAACCGGGTGATCAGGATGTTGGCCGGCTTGACGTCCCGGTGCAACACGCCGAGCGCGTGCGCATCCGCCAGGGCATCGGCGATCTTCACCCCGACGTCCCGAGCCTCCACCGGC
>DASRRF010000124.1:0-2728 GCA_035695905.1 Micromonosporaceae bacterium
ACGGCATGTTCGGCCCGACGGTCGCGGGGTACGTGGTGAGCAAGGGCGGCCCGGAGATCTCCTGGTGGGTGTGGTCGCTCGGGGCCTGGCTGGTGGTCGCGATCCTCGGCATGCTCCGGGTCGACCTCAACGGCAAGGTGCTCGCGGTGTTGCTGACCACCGAGGTGGCCATCGTCGTGATCCTCTCCGTGGCCGGTCTCGGCAAGCAGGCCAACGGCTGGGACCTGACCAGCCTGTCGCCGGGCGGCCTGTTCGGCCACTCCGGCGTCGGCGCGCTGCTGGTCACCGCGCTGCTGGGGTACGTCGGCTTCGAGGCGTCCGCAGTCTTCTCCGAGGAGGCGAAGAACCCGCGCCGCACCGTGCCGGTGGCCACGTACACGTCGTTGGTCGTCATCGGCGTCGTGTACGCCGTCGCGTCCTGGGCGATGAGCGTGCACTACGGTGACGACAAGGTCGCCGCGGTCGCCCAGGAGCAGGGTCCCGGCATGATGTTCGGGATGTCCAGCAGCGTGGTCGG
Organism: Micromonosporaceae bacterium; assembly: GCA_035695905.1. GTDB lineage: Bacteria > Actinomycetota > Actinomycetes > Mycobacteriales > Micromonosporaceae > EFPC-2. The sequence goes on from DASRRF010000124.1 coordinate 518, forward strand.
GGAGATTGCCAACGTACTGTTCATGACCAGCCTCTTCGCCGCGATGCTGAGCTTCCACAGCGCGGTCGGCCGGTACATGTTCGCACTCGGCCGGGAGGGTGTACTGCCCCGCCCGCTGGGCCGGACCAACCTGCGCACCGGTGCCCCGCGTACCGCTTCGCTGGTCCAGTCGGCGTTCGGCGTGGTCGTCATCGTGGTGTACGCGGTGGCCGGCTGGGACCCGATGGTCCGGCTGTTCTTCTGGCTCGGCACCACCGGCGGCTTCGGTGTGCTCTGCCTGCTCGCCGCGACCGCGATCGCCATCATCCGGTTCTTCGCGATGGACCGCCGCGGCGAGAACGCCTGGCGGAGAGTCATCGCGCCGGGGCTGGCCGCGATCGCGTTGCTGGGCATGGTGTGGGCCGGGGTGGCGAACTACTCGACCCTGCTCGGCGTCAAGCCCGGCGCGATCGAGGCGTGGGCGCTGCCGAGCCTGTACGCGGTGACCGCGGTCCTCGGCATCGGGTACGGGCTGTACCTGCGCACCGCCCGGTCGGACATCTACCGCGGCATCGGGCTCGGAGCCAACGCCGCGGCCGGCCGCGCGCAGACCGACCCGGACACCGTCGCGGTGCGCTGACCGGTCTATATCGAAATCAGGGCCCCCGTTGGCGCAGGCCGCGGGGGCCCGCGGCCGCCCGGCACAACAAAGTCGGGCTTCGGGGTTGTCCTCGACATCACCGGCTTGCGCTAGTCGCGTACCGCCGGTCGACCGCACAGATCCGCAGTTCGCAGGTGTACGGTGCGCCGCCGGCATCGGTCAGCCACAGCTGGTCCGGTGCCGGCAACATCTCGGTCACCGTGACCACCGGATCGGGCTGCCGGCGGGCTCGCCGGACCGCCCGGGAGAGCAGGTCCGCCGAGGCGAGGCTGGCCAGGTCGATGAAGATCGGCTTGCGCTCGCCGGTGGCCCGGACAAACGCGTACCGGGGAAGCGAATGCTCGCCCGCCCAGCGCCGGATGGCCAGGAACCGCGCCGACTCGTCCGGGACACCCGCGAACGGCAGCTCGTCCGGCGCGAAGGTCCAGGTCTCCCGGTGTACGACCAGCGCATCGAGGCTGACCCGGGGCGCGTGCCGGGCCGGCGGCAGGACCTTGAAGTGCTGGGTCAGTTCCATGGACACCGCGTCGGCGATCACCTCGATCAGGTCCAGCGGCGGCCGGCCGGACCGGTGCCGGACCACCAGCCGGCCGGCCGCCTCCACCAGGTCGCAGTCGCCGACGAGCAGGGTGCGGGCGGGGTCGTAGCCGCTCGTGTCGTGCGCGAAGACCAGCCAGGGGTGGCCGGGATCGAGCAGGCCGTTGAACTGGCGGGCGCGGGTACCGAGCTCGGCCGAGGGGGCCAGGACGACCGCGGACCCGCCGACATCGGCGGCGGCCGCGCGGCGCAGCAACCCGGGGTCGGGGTGGTAGGCCACCCGGCTCGCGTACCGCAGGGTGTTCACCCCCGGGTGCAGCTCGCCGAGCACCCACCCGCCATCTCCGGTGCACAGCATCAGGTCCGGGCTGTGGTGTACCGCACCGGCCCAGCCGGGCCGGGCCACCACGAACGCGTCCCGCACCTGCTGCCGCAACTGTGCACTGTGGACGGTAACCCGCCGCTCGCCGGGTGGCAGGGCGAGGATCCGTGCCCAGCGGTCCTGCAGGTTGCGGACCAGCGGACCGATCACCGAGGCCGGCGGGTGGAAGATGAGCTCCTGGGCCAGCAGCCAGAACTCGGCCAGCGGTACCAGGTTCGTGCCCAGCTCGGCGGCGCGGGTCCGGTAGATGTCCAGGCATGCGCGGTGGACCAGCGCCGCGCCGGCGGCGGTGAACCAGCGCGCGGCCTCCAGCAGGAGGGCTAGCGGCTCGCGCAGCGCGTCCAGCGCCGCAGTGCCGAGGCTGAGCTCGTCGCCGCGCAGGCAGTCCTCGTAGACCAGGGTCCGGCCGGCGTACGCCTCGCCGTCCCGCCGGGTCGCGGTGCTGCCGGTCAGCCGGGTGAACGTGTCGTCGAGCGCGCCGAGCGCGGCGGCCACCCGCCCGTCCCCGGCCGAGGCGGCCACCCGTACCGCATCGCGGGCCGCCTCCAGCTCGTCCAGCGCCTCCAGCCCGGGTGCCCGCAGCGCCGGATCGGTCACGGTCTCCAGCCGCGCCCGGACGGTTCGCTCGGGATGCAGGTCGTCCGGCGCCACG
>DASRRF010000125.1:0-6261 GCA_035695905.1 Micromonosporaceae bacterium
CCTCGACGCCACCACGAACCTCGAGCGGAAGGTGTCCGACAAGGGCATCTACCCGGCGGTGGACCCGCTGGCGTCCTCGTCCCGGATCCTCGCCCCCGAGTACGTCGGCGCCGAGCACTACGCGGTCGCCTCCGAGGTGAAGCGGATCCTGCAGAAGTACACCGACCTGCAGGACATCATCGCGATCCTCGGCATGGACGAGCTGTCCGAAGAGGACAGGCTGACGGTGTCCCGGGCCCGCCGGATCGAGCGGTTCCTGTCGCAGAACACGTACGCGGCGGAGCGGTTCACCGGTATCCCAGGGTCGTTCGTACCGATCAAGGAGACGGTCGAGGCGTTCAAGAAGATCGCCGAGGGCGAGTACGACCACTTCCCCGAGCAGGCGTTCTTCATGTGCGGTGGTCTGGAGGACCTGGAGGCCAACGCCGCCAAGCTCAACAAGGAGTGAGATTCTGACCTGACGAGGCCGGTGCCGTTGCGGCACCGGCCTCGCGGTCGTTCCGGGTCACGGCCCGCCGGAATGATGCAGTTGCGCGGCACCTGCCTGCCGCTGTGGGACTACCTGTTGCCCGTACCACCGGGGGAGCAATGGGATGAAAGGTTGCGGAAGGTAGCGACGGCGATGGTTGCGGACGGCGGCGCCGCGCACCGTTAGTGGAGTTTTCTCCGCTCTTATCCCGGGTACGCCGAGGGCAGCCGGCAAGGCGGAACCTCAGGCTTGTCACAAAGAGTGGACCCGGTCGGAGGTGGCCGCCGTCGATGCGTTTAAACTCGGCCACATTCCGCGGGTCGGATCGAAGGGGTTGAGGTGGCGAATCAACTGCACGTCGAGATCGTCGCGGTCGAGGCTGAGGTCTGGTCCGGCGAGGCCGAGGCGCTCTTCGCGCGTACCACCGAGGGTGAGCTCGGTGTGCTGCCCGGCCACGCGCCGCTGCTCGGCCAACTCGTCGAGTCGGGGAAGGTGCGGGTCAAGCTCCCCAACGACGAGCAGCTGTCGTACATCGTCGACGGCGGCTTCCTGTCAGTAGACGCCCACGGGGTCACGGTGCTCGCGGAGAGTTGCGAGCCCGCCCCGGTAGCGGCCGACTAGCGCGGTAGGCAGACGCCGATGGGGTTCCTGGCAGCCTTGGGGATCGGCGTCGTCGCGCTGTTCTGCGTACTGGCCGCGTTGGTGATTCGCCGTGCCCTGATCGTCTGGAGCGGCGGCTCGATCGTGATGAACGTACGACTGTCCACCCGGTATCGAGGGCGCGGCTGGGCGCCCGGGCTCGGCCGGTTCGTCGGCGACGAGCTGCGCTGGCACCGGATATTCAGCCTCTCGCTGCGGCCCCGGACGGTGCTGCGCCGCGCGGACGTCCAGGTGCGATCCCGCCGTACGCCGGACGAGATGGAGTTACTCGCGCTGCCCGACGACTGTGTCGTACTCCGTTGTGAGACCAAGAAAGGGCAGCTGGACATCGCGATGCGTCACAGCGCCCTCAACGGTTTCCTGTCGTGGCTCGAGGCCGCCCCGCCCGGGGCGGCCTCGCGTCGTCTCATGGTCTACTGACCCGCCCGGCCAACACGGCTCAGCGGTCGCCGCCCGGCTTCCAGAGCACATCGCCGTCCGGGTTGGCCACCCGGGACAGGATGAACAGCAGGTCGGACAGCCGGTTGAGGTACTTCGCGGGCAGCGGTTCCGTGGTGTCGGGGGCGTGCTCCAACAGCAGCCAGGCCGACCGCTCGGCGCGCCGGGCGAGCGTACGGGCCTGGTGCAGCAGCGCCGCGCCGGGCGTACCGCCGGGCAGGATGAACGAGTCGAGCTTGCCCAGTGTGGCGTTGAACTCGTCGCACCAGCCTTCCAACCGCGTCACGTACGCCTCGGTGACCCGCAACGGCGGGTACTTGGGAGCCTCCGCGATCGGCGTCGACAGGTCGGCGCCGACGTCGAACAGGTCGTTCTGGATCTGCGTCAGCACGGCCCGCACCTCGTCGGCGAGCCCGCCCAGCGCCAGCGCCAACCCGATCGCGGCGTTGGTCTCGTCGACGTCGGCGTACGCCCCGATCCGGGGGTCGGTCTTCGGCACCCGGGTGCCGTCGCCCAGTGCCGTGGTGCCAGCGTCGCCGGTCTTGGTGTAGATCCGCGTCAGGTGCACAGCCATGCCTCGCAGCCTACGGCGACCGGGCGGCGCGGCAGTGGTGAGGGCGAGTCGGGGCGCGCCTAGGATCGGCCCGTGGATGTGATGCGGGTGAGCGGCCGTACCAGGCTGATCGGCGAGGTCGAGGTGGTCGGCGCCAAGAACAGCGCGCTGAAGCTGATGGCGGCGGCGCTGCTGGTACCGGGGCGTACGGAGCTGACGAACGTACCGCAGATCACGGACATCATGATCATGGCGGAGGTACTGCGCCGGATCGGCTGCGAGGTCGAGGTCGCCGGCGCGGGCGTCGTCATCGACACCCCGGACGAGCTGACCGGCCACGCCGACTACGAGCTGGTACGCCGGCTCCGCGCGTCGATCAACGTACTCGGGCCGCTGCTGACCCGGCAGGGGTACGCGAAGGTGGCGCACCCCGGCGGCGACGCGATCGGATCGCGCGGGCTGGACATGCACGTCGCCGGGCTGGCCCGGATGGGCGCGGAGATCTCCGGCGAGCACGGGTACGTCATCGCCCGCGCCCACCGGCTGCACGGCGCCACCATCTGGTTGGAGTTTCCGAGTGTGGGCGCCACCGAGAACATCCTGATGGCGGCGGTGCTCGCGAAGGGCACCACGGTGATCGACAACGCCGCTCGGGAGCCCGAGGTGGTGGACATCTGCGACATGCTCACCGCGATGGGCGGCCACATCGAGGGCGCCGGCACCGCGACGCTGACCGTGCACGGCGTGGACGAGCTGCGGCCGGTGCGGCACCGTACGGTCGGCGACCGGATCATCAGCGGGACCTGGGCGTTCGGCGCGGCGATGAGCCAGGGGGACGTCACGGTGCGCGGCGTACCGGCCGAATACCTGGCGGTTGCCCTGGACAAGCTGGTCGCGGCCGGTGCGGCGGTCGACCGGTTGCCCGACGGCTTCCGGGTACGCATGCCCGACCGGCCCCGCGCGGTCGACATCGTGACGCTGCCCTATCCGGGGCTGGCCACCGATCTGCTGCCGATGGCGATCGGGCTCGCCGCGGTGGCCGACGGGGTCTCGCTGATCACCGAGAACGTATTCGACGGCCGGTTCATGTTCATCAACGAGATGTCCCGCCTCGGCGCCGACATCCGTACCGACGGGCACCACGCGGTGGTACGCGGTCGCGAGGCGCTGTCGGGGGCACCCGTGCGGGCCACGGACATCCGGGCGGGGGCGGGGCTGGTGCTCGCCGGGCTGTGCGCCGACGGGGTGACCGAGGTGTCGGAGGTGCACCACATCGACCGGGGCTACCCGGACTTCGTACCGCAGCTGACGGCGCTGGGGGCACGGGTGGAGCGGCTCCGCGTACCCGACGAACCCGACCCGTTCGCCTGAGCCGGCACCACCGAGCCAGGGGGCGTTGCGGTGCCTTCCACGGCCGCCGCCGCCCGCTCGGCGAGGGTACGCCGATCCAGCCCCCTCGCCTCGATCGGCGGCATCACATCGACCTCGACGACCAGCCCCGTGGTGCCCACCAGCCGGTGCAGCGAGGCCAGCAGGGTGTCGTCGCCGACGTACGCGGGGATGGCGGACGGTTGGCCGCCGAGCCGGTAGGTGATCGCCACCGGGCGTACCACCGCGCCGGTGTCGACCGCCGCCTGGAAGGTCGCCGGGTGGAACCGGCCCGGCGAGCGGCCGCACAGCGTGGTGCCGGACGGGAAGACCAGAACGCTGGCGTCAGCCGCCAGCAGCCGGGCGAGTTGCCCGACGGTGCCGGGGAGCGGCCGGAGCCGGTCGCGCTCGATGTAGAGCGTGCCGGCGAGGTTGGCGAGAAAGCCGATCACGGGCCAGTCGGCCACTTCCCGCTTGGCGAGGATCGGCAGCGGCTGGATCGCGGCCAACACCGGGATGTCCAGCCATGACACGTGGTTGGCCACCACCAGGGTGCGGCCGCGGGCCAGCCGGGGATCGCCGGCGGCGCGCAGGCGTACCCCCAGAAGGGCCAGCAGCGCCCGGAACCAGGAGCGGATCAGCCAGGTCCGGGCTCGCGGACCTGCCACGGGCAACGTGACCGCGAGCGGCAGGCCGAGCGTGAGCAGGCCCAGGACGCCGGCATAGCGGAGCAGTCGCAGCGGCAGCGGCGCGCGCGGCGTGGTGCCGGCCGGCGGCAGGCAGCCGGGGCCGCACGGCGAGGTGACCCGCCAGCCGCTCACCCCAGGAAATGGCGCAGGTAGCGCTGGTCGATCCGGTCCATGGACAGCAGTACGAACAGGTCCGCCACCCGCCACGCGGCGTCGTACGCCGGCTCGCCGCAGATCCACGCGCCGAGCCGCAGGTAGCCGCGCAGCAACGGCGGCATCAGCAGCCGGGCAGGCCGCTCGACGCTGGTGTCGTCCCAGCGGTGGTGCGGCGTGACCCGGTATTCGTCGGGGGACAGGTGCCTGGCTCGTACCCGGTCGCACACCCCGGCCGCGGTGGCGCCGCCGTCGGCGAGCGGGATCGAGGCGCAGCCGGCGAGCCACTGGTGGCCGGTGAGCAGCATGTAGCGGCTGATCCCGGCCCACATCAGGCCGATCACCGCGCCGCTGCGGTGGTCCGGGTGCACACACGAGCGGCCCACCTCGACCAGCGAGTCCTGCAGCGGGGCGATCGCGGCGAGGTCGAACTCGGCGTCGGAGTAGCGCCGGCCGGCCCCGGCGGCCCGGTCCGGTGGCAGCATCCGGTAGGTGCCGACCGCGTCGCCGGTACGGTCGTCGCGCACCACGATGTGGTCGCAGTACGGGTCCAGCGGGTCGGCGTCCAGCCCGCCGGCCGACTCGATCGTCGCTCCCAGCTCCGCCGCGAAGACCTCGTAGCGCAGCCGCTGCACCGAGCGGATCTCCGCGGGCTCACTGGCGAGGACCAGGGAGTACCGGGGGGTGTCGTCGTTCGCCGGCAGACTGACCGCGAACTGCTCCCGGATCGGGTGCATGTCGCTCCTTCGGTATCGGGGACGGCTAGGCGGCGATCGGAGTGGCGCGTGCGGCGGCGTGGGCGTACACGGAGAGGATCGCGCCGGCGTACCGCTGCGGGGTGTGCTGGGAGGCGTTCCGGCGGGCGACGGCGCCCAGCGTCGCGGCGGCGACCGGGTCGGTCAACAGGTGGCGGAGCTGGTAGGCGAACGGCTCGGGCCACGGTTCGGCCAGCCGCGCGGCCCCGGCGAGCGGTCCGCCGGAGTGCAGCTTGCGGTCCACCATCACGGTGGGCAGGTCCGCCAGTGCCGCCTCCTGCAACACCAACCCCTGAGTGTCGGTACGCGACGGAAACGCGAACACGTCCGCGGCCCGGTACGCGGCGGCCACCACGTCGCCCGGCTGCTGCCCGGTGAGCACCGTACGACCGGCGATGCCGGCGGCGTCCAGCAGACCGTGCAGCCAGCGGGGCTCGTACACGGCGCCGATCAGGACGAGCCGGGCGCGGGGCATCGTGGTGAGCAGCCGGGCGAACGCGGAGATCAGCAGGTCCACGCCCTTCTCCCGGTTGACCCGGCCGACGAACAGGACGGTCGGATCGGCCGGGTCCAGCCGGTAGCGGCGGCGGAACTCGGCCACGTCGGCGGGGGTCACCGTCCGCGGCGCCACCCCGGTCGGCACCCGGAAGATCCGGTCGGCCGGGATCGGCAGCGCGGTCCGCTCGAGCACGGCCGGCGTCGGGACCACCACCGCGTCGGCGTCCCCGAGCAGCAGCAGGTTGCCCGCGTCGAGGGCCGCCCGGCGCCGGGCGGTACGGGGCCGTACCCGTTGCACCGTGGGTCGGCTCATGCCGAGTCGGCGGGCGTACATCCGGACGCCCATCCGCAGCGCCGAGATCGGCACCCGGTACGCATCCACGTACGCGTGCAGATCCGTGTGGTACGTGTGCACCATCGGCAGCCCGAGCCGGCGGGCGGCGAACACCCCGAGCAGCCCGACCGGCCCCGGGGTGTGCACGTGGACCACGTCCGGGGTCCAGTCGGCCAGGTTGGTCACGTGCCGGCTGCGCGGCCACGAGGCGAGCCGCAGGTCGGCCACGCCGCAGGGCATGGAACGCAGTCGCAGCACGTCCAGCTCGTCCGGCTGGTCCGGGTGCCGGGGCACCACGGTCAGCGTCTGGTGCCCTTCGTCGCGCAACGCCGCGGTGAGCGTAC
>DASRRF010000126.1:0-6784 GCA_035695905.1 Micromonosporaceae bacterium
GACACCTACGGCGTCGCTGTCATCGGCTTCGTGGAGCCCGGCCGGCGGCGCTGGACCGCCGTGCATGAACTCGGCCACCACCTGATACGCGACGAGTACCACACCGATGTGGGCGTGGCTGCCAGTCGTGACGAACGCGAGCAGTTGGTGAACGTGTTCGCGGGCGAGTTCCTGCTGCCCCAGGACGACCTGGTCGCCAAGGCAGACGGCAAAGGCGCGGATACCCGGGCTTTCCTCGTTGGGATCGCGGCCGAGTATCGACTGTCGTGGTCGGCAGTCGTTGACCGCGCACGGCGCGCCGGGCTGGTCGCCCCCGATGAAGCCCAGCACCTCCGAGCCCGGGCGCCCGTCAAGGGCGATTTCCTCGCGTTGCTCGGACGCGAGCCAGAGCCCGACCTACCTCTCGGCGATCGTGGGCCGTTGTGGACGCAGGCGGTCTTGCGCGCACACGGCGAAGGGCTCATCACCGGCCAGCGGGCGGTCGAACTGCTCGCTGGGCGCATCGCTGTTGACGAACTTCCTGACCAGGACCTGTGGTGACCACCACTGGCCGGGGTGGGTCACGTTGGGTGTGGGACGCCTCGGCCCTGCACGCTTCGGCGGCAGCGGACCGCATCGACGTCTTGTTCGACCTGGCCAGCGAGGTGCCACAGGCACCCGCGCAACACATGACGACGGCCGCAGTCGCGGAGGAACTGCGTCGCAATGGGCTGTGGGAGGCGTGTGCGCCTCACCTGGAGATCGTGCACGTCGATGCGCTCGATGAACTTCAGTCCCTGGCCCGATGGCTCGGCGTCGTGTCGAACGGCGAGCACAGCCGCGGGGAGGCGACGGTGCTGGCATGGGCTGAAGTCCATGCAGGCATCCCCATCATCGATGACCACGGCGCTCGGCGGACGGCGATCAGGCATGGCCTGCCGGTACACGGCACGTTGTGGGTCATTGCCGAGGCTGTCAACGCCGGCAAGACGAGCCGATCAAGCGCCAGCTCGCTCGTCAACACGCTGCTGGGCACAGGTGCGCGCTATCCGTTCCAGACCGACGGCTTCGAGGGCTGGGCCATCCAACAAGGACTCATGACACCTAGCCTCCCGGAGATCCGCGAGTTCGCCCAGCGTGTCGGTGCCGACTAGCTCGCCCAGCCGGGGCGTACCAGACCGGCCTCGTACGCGTACACCACGAGCTGCGCCCGGTCCCGCGCGCCGAGCTTGACCATCGCGCGGCTCACGTGCGTCTTGGCCGTCGCCGGGCTGACCACCAGCCGGCCGGCAATCTCCTCATTGGACAGTCCGGCGCCGACGAGCGCGACCACCTCGCGCTCGCGTTCGGTCAGTACGTCCAGCAGCTTGGCACCGATCGGCTGCTTCGCCTTCGCTGCGAACTCGGCGATCAGCCGGCGGGTCACCCCGGGCGAGAGCAGCGCGTCCCCGGCGGCCACCGCCCGGACGCCGCGCAGCAGGTCGACCGGCTCGGTGTCCTTGACCAGGAACCCGCTCGCCCCGGCGCGCAGCGCCTCGAACACGTACTCGTCCAGGTCGAAGGTGGTCAGGATGACGATGCGGGTCTGTGCGAGCGCTGGGTTCGCCACGATCCGCCGGGTCGCCGCCAACCCGTCCAGACCGGGCATCCGGATGTCCATCAGGATGACGTCCGGCCGGGTCTGCGCGGCGAGCTCGGCGGCCTGCGCCCCATCCGCGGCCTCGCCGACCACCTGCACGTCCGGCTCGGCGTCCAGCAGTGCCCGGAATCCGGCCCGGACCAGCGCCTGGTCGTCGGCGAGCAGCACCCGGATCATTCGACGCCCCCATCCACGGGCAGCGTCGCCCGCACCTCGAAGCCTCCGCCGGCCCGCGGCCCCGCGGCAAAAGACCCGCCCAGCGCCGTGGCCCGTTCGCGCATGCCCGGCAGTCCCGCGCCGCCGCCATCCAACCCGGCCGGGGGTACGGAGTCAGCCCCGGTCCCGTCGTCGGCCACGCGTACGGTCAGCGTGCTCTCGGCGTACCCGATGATGATTGTGGCCTGTGCACCGGGGCCGGCGTGCCGCCTGATGTTGGTCAGCGCCTCCTGCACGATGCGGTACGCGGCGCGATCCACCTCCGCCGGCAGCGGCCGGCGCGCGCCCTGTACGTCGAGGGCCACCGGCAGCCCGGCCGCCTCGGCGTCCGCCACGAGCTCGGCGGTCCGGTCCAGACTGGGCGCCGGGGCGCGGGGCGCGGCCTCGTCGGCCGGGCGCAGCGCGCCGAGCACGGACCGGACCTCCCGCAGCGCCTCCGCGCTGGCCTGCTTGATCGCGGTCAGGGCGTCCCGGGCCTGCTCCGGCCGGGAGTCCATCAGGTGCAGCCCGACCCCGGCCTGCACGTTGATCAAGGATAGGTGGTGCCCGATCACGTCGTGCAGTTCCTGGGCGATCCGCAGCCGCTCCTCGCTGGCCTGCCGCTTGCGCTGCTCGGCCTCGGCCCGGGCCTGCTCGGCACGGATCTCCGCGCGCTGCGCGAACCGCTCCCGCCGGCCCCGGCCGGCCTCGGCGAACCCGAGCAGCACGACCAGCAGCAGGCCGGTGAGTACCGCCTGGATCAGGCTCGGCGCCCGCAGCTCGGGCGTGTCGATCAGCCGGCCGGCCAGGACGTAGGCCAGCCAGCTGGCCGCGGTGATGCCCGTCGCGGCGGCCAGCTGGCCGGCCCGGACCGCCACGAACAGCGCAACCAGCCCGGCGAGCAGGTACGGCCCGCGGGGGTACGGCGAGACCGCGTACGCCACCGTGGCGGCCGCCGCGAGCGCGTACGACAGGGCCGGCAGCCGCCCGCGCAGCAGCAGGGCGGCCGGCCCGGCGAGCAGCAGCGCGTACGCCAGCGGGGGTAGTGAGTCGGCGTGCGTGGCGAACCGGACACCGAAGACCTGGACGAGCCCGATCACCGCGGCGAGCCCGATCGGAGGGTGGCGCCGATCGCGGCGCCATCCCCCCGGCGGTCCTGGAGCCCAGCGCGGTGCGTTAGTCACGTCTCGCACGGTAGGCCACCGCGATCACGGATCGCATCGGCTCGGAGAGGTTGCCCGGCATACCACCCCGGGAGTACGCCGGACCGCCGCGCTGCGCCCGCCGCGGTAAGCCAAGTGTCGCCGCTGGCCCGACGCGCAACCGGCCCCGCCGACCGACGCTGGAAGCACGCACCACGACAACGAATGACGGAGGTCGAGACAGAATGTCCACCGAGTCAGGCGCCGGCCCGCGCGATACGCACCGGATGCGCGCGTCGGACGGCGAACGCGAACAGGTCGCCCAGGTCCTGCGGGCGGCGATGACCGAGGGCCGACTCACCCTGGAAGAGGGCGAGGAGCGGCTGGCCAAGGTGTACGCGGCGGCGTACCGCGACGAGCTCACCCCGCTGGTCACTGACCTGCCGGGCGGCGGCTGGCGCGCGCTGGTCGACACGCCGGAGGTACATGCACAAATGCGACGGTACGCGATGGGCCGGATCGGGTTCATCGGCGTGATCGCGACGGTACTGGTCGGGCTGTGGCTGCTGTCCGGCGCGCACTTCTTCTGGCCGCTGATCCCGCTGGTGTTCCTGACGTTCGCGCTGCTCAGGGCGCTTCGCTGGCGGCGGTACGGGTGGGGCCGGGGGCCGTGGCACGGGCCGCACCAGCACGGCCGGTCGCAGTACGCGCCGCCGTGGGCGCGCTCCTGAGCTGAGGTCCGGGGCGGGTCGGCGACCCGCCCCGAGCCCCCGTACAGTCCACAGTGGACGTACGGTGCTTGAGGACACCGGATCCGGCTGCCACAGTGCGACCCATGATGGGTCCGTCGCATGCGCTGTCCGGTGCCGCATTCTGGCTCGCCGGTTCGTGGGCACTGGATGTCACCGGCGTGTACCACCAGTCACCGCTCGCCGTCGCGGTCGGAACCGCGGTCTGCGCGGGCGGCGCGTTGCTGCCGGACATGGACCTGTCCGGCCGGGTCACCGCGAACAAGGGTGGCGCCACGGTTGCCCACACGTTCGGCGTGGCCTCGCTGTTCGCCGCGGAGGTCATCGAGAAGATCTCCCTCGGCGTCTACCGGGCCACCCGGCTGAGCCGGGACCCGCACCGGGAGAACGGGCACCGTACGCTGACCCACACGCTGCCCTTCGCGATCCTGGTCGGCTGGGGCACCACCGCCCTATGTGCGAGGTACGGCAGGTGGGCGGTCATCCCGATCGTCTTCCTGATGCTCGGCCTCGCGCTGCGCGGCCTGTTCCACCGCTGGGCCGAGCGGGCCGGTTGGGTGATCGTGACGGCGTTGTCCGCCGGCGGTGCGTTCTACACGTTCCTGCGGCTGCCGCCGGACCGCGGGTACCCGCTGCTCGGGCTCGCCGTCGGGGTGGGCTGCGTGGCGCACCTGCTCGGGGACATCATCACCAGCGCCGGCGTACCCATCCTCTGGCCGATCCCGACCGGCCGGCACATGTGGCGGATGGTCGGCGTACCGGACGCTCTCGCCGTACACGTCGGCGGCAGGGTGGAGGTTTTCCTGCTCCGTACGGTGTTTGCGCTGATCTCGCTGGCCTCCGGTCTGGCGATGCTCGGCCCGGCCGCGCTCCGGAAGTTCAACATAGAGCTGTGATTCCCAACGAGGACACCGATGTGCCCGGGTTCTGGCGGGCGCTCGGCCTGCCCGGGTTGATCGACGTACACGTGCATTTCCTGCCGCCCCGGATGATGCGCCGGGTCTGGGCGTACTTCGACGCCGCGGGTCCGCGGGTCGGTACCGCGTGGCCGATCCGCTACCGGTGGACCGACGAGCAGCGGGTCGCTCACCTGGCGGCGCTCGGCGTCCGCGCCTTTCCCGCGCTCGCGTACGCCCACCGCCCCTCGATGGCCGCGGACCTGAACGGGTGGACGCTGGACTTCGCCCGGCGCACGCCGGGTTGCCTGCCCACCGCGACGTTCTACCCGGAACCCGAGGCGCCCGGCTATGTCGAGGCGGCGCTGGACGACGGCGCCCGGATCTTCAAGCTGCACGTGCAGGTCGGCGACTTCTCCCCGGCGGATCCGTTGCTGGATCCGGTCTGGGGCATGCTGGCCGACGCGGGCGTACCGGTCGTCGTGCACGCCAGCTCCGGCCCGGTGCCCGGCGTGTTCACCGGCCCCGGGCCGTTCGGTGCGATGCTGGCCCGCCACCCGCGGGTCGCGGCGGTCATCGCGCATATGGGCGCCCCGGAGTACGCCGAGTTCCTCTCGCTCGCCGAACGGTTCCCGAACGTGAGGCTGGACACCACGATGGCGTTCACCGGGTTCTTCGAGGCCCGCTCGCCGTTTCCCGAGGCGCTGCGCCCGCGCCTGCGGGACCTCGGTCTGGCCGGCAAGGTCCTGCTCGGCTCGGACTTTCCGAACATCCCTTACGTGTACGCACATCAGCTCGCTTCGCTCGCCAAGCTGGAGCTCGGCGACGACTGGCTGCGCGCGGTGTGCTGGGGTGGCCCGGCGTCGCTGCTCGGGCTCGACTATCCAATGTAGACCTTGTAGCCGCAGTCGAACCCGGCCTTCAGCGTGTTGTCGTCGTACTGCCCGTACGGCGGGCGGAACAGCGTCGGCGGGGTGCCGAGGTGCTGGCCCAGCCAGACGCGCGAGTCGCACAGCTGCTGTTTCTGGTACTCGTACGGCTGGTCCTTGAGCTGGACGTGGGTCACCGCGTGCGATCCGACCGCCGACCCGAGCTTCGCCAGCCCTTGGAAGTACGGGAGGTACCGGCTGATCGCGTTGTCGGTGAGGAACATTGTCAGCTTCACGTTGGCCGCCTTAAGCACGGCCGGTACCGCCGGATCCTGGTCGTACCCGTCATCGATGGTGATGAAAATGACCCGCTGCGTCGTCGGCACGGTGCCGATCCACGGCACCATCCCGGGCGGCGCGGGATCCAGGGTGACCGATGTGCAGCCGGCGAGCAGCGCGGGCGCGACAAGAGCAACAACCAAGGCGATGGTACGCAGGCGTGCGGCGTTCTCCCCCGTGATCACGCGGGGACGCTATCAACCTCCGCGAATGTCCCGCATTCTCCAATCAGCTCATCATTTTTCGCTGGAAGTTGTGCAACGAAACGGTTCCGCGACGAGCCGTACGCAGTTGATCACGGTGGGTCAGCCGAACGCGGCGAGCAGCGCCCACATCACCAGCGCGCCAGCCACGAACCCGATGACATACGGCATCGCCCTACGCAGCGCCGGGGTGACCCCGGTGACCGCGAGCAGGTCGACCGGCTCGGCCCTGGCCGGCTCGGCCCTGGCCGGCTCAGCCGTGGCTGGCTCAGTCTCCACAGTAGACGGTACCGGCTCCACAGTGGACGGCTTCGCATCCACAGTGGACGGCGCGGACTCGGCGAGCCGCGCTGCCAGGCAGTCGGCGAACTGGCCGATCAGCTTCCCGCCCACCTCGGTGATCATCCCGCGACCCATCTGGGCCGGGCGGCCGGTCACCGCAAGGTCGGCGACCATCGCGACCAGGGTGGATCCGGGGTCCTCGTCGGCGGTCCGCAACGTCGCGGTGACCTTCCCGGCCGCGGTGCCGTTGCCCCGGCGGTCCCGGCCGGTGGCCTCCATGACCACCCGCCGGTGCTCCTCGTCGCGCTCC
The DNA here is from genome assembly GCA_035695905.1 of Micromonosporaceae bacterium. Classification (GTDB taxonomy): domain Bacteria; phylum Actinomycetota; class Actinomycetes; order Mycobacteriales; family Micromonosporaceae; genus EFPC-2. The sequence continues at coordinate 6,604 of DASRRF010000126.1, forward strand.
ACGAACCGACCCTTGCCCTGGTAGGTCAGGCTGATCGGGCCGACCTTCAGCCGGACGTCGCCGCTGAACGAGTCCTCGTCGAACACGGTCAGCGTGGCGCCCGGTACGCACGGCGCGACCCGCTCGACGTCGAGCAGGACGGCCCAGGCCTGTGCCAGCGGTACCGGCACCGTGAAGGCGT
>DASRRF010000127.1:0-2245 GCA_035695905.1 Micromonosporaceae bacterium
CCGTTCACGGCGCGTCGTTGCCGGTGAGCGAGAACAGCCGGCGGCGCATGATCAGGTGCAGCGCCGAGACGCCGGACTGGGTGGTCCGCCCGCTGGACGCGGCCGCCATCCGCAGGCTGGGCAGAACATCGCCGCCGAACCTGGCGCAGACGTACTTGTGCGCCTCGTACGCGCCGACGGTCGCGCCGACGAACTCCTCGAACGCGTCGCGGATGAGGCCACCCGGACCCGGGCCGCCGGCCGACCTCAGCCGCCCGAAGAGGCCGACCAGGAACGCGTGGTCCCGGGTCTGCAAGCCGCTGAACCCGGCCTGGACCGCCGGCGGCGCCATCGCCGGGCGGACCCGGGCCTCGTAGTCGACCGCGCCGAAGTCCGCGCAGAACTTGATGGCCACCGCGGAGCTGCGCATGAATGCGCTGGCCACCCCGATCGCTGCCGCGGCACCCCGCTCGTCGCCGCCGCCCGCCGCCCGGGTGAAGCAGTTCAAGCTGACAATCGCGCCCTGTGCAATTGCAAAAAACAACTGGTGGCCGACAAGCCATCGCCGCTCCGGATCGTAACCGTCGGATGTACGCTGCGGAACCGCCGGTACAGATACCGGATCGGGCTCCTTCGCCGGTTGGCCGATGGCATATCGCAGAATTGCATTCAGGCCCATGAATAATTGCTGCCACTCACGTTCGTTGAGCGTTGTCACACCCATCTTCGTGCCGTTGTCATGCACCCAGGAGTGGGCTTGCAAAAGCCCCCGAATGAATGTCTCGGCTGGCTGATCGGTTACCCGTGCAACCTGGAAGTATCTGTCGTGCTCAACGAAGTCCGCGTCCCGTGGATCGATCGGCTCACCCCTGTCCACACCGGCGTGACCAGGCGATTCACCGGACGCCGCGGCGGAGTCGAAAAGTGCCTGTAGCGTGCCGGAATAGCCGCGGGACAACGTACCCACTGCGCGTTTGACCTGAAATCTCGTGGTTGGAAGAAGCGCAGGGTACGGCAAACGCAGGACATCCTTACACACAGGACATCGCCCTTCTGGCAGCCTCACCGTGACACCCGGCTCCTGTGCCGCGTCGTCATGACAGGGTTGTGCGAAGTACGGTCAGGTGGTGCGAAAAATGGCGGCGCCCGGCCATAGTTACCGCCTCGGGTCCCCAGGGACCGCGGACCCACGGCAGATTCTCACGCCCGTTCACCCGTGTCAATCCCCGAGGAACAACTGGAGCGCTTCAGATGTAGCCGGTTAGTAAACAATTATGTAGGCGAGGTAACGGTGCCACTCGGGGCTGAAGCGGCGCGCCGTACCGGGTAGAAATAAGGCATGTCATCTGCGGACCACATGACCGTCGCGGCCAGGACCCTGCTGTCGCGCCTCGACGACAAAGCCAGGGAGCTGGCCACCCGCCCGTTCGACGACGGCACGCTGCGCCGGCTGGAGTACCAGCCGCAGCCCCGCCCCGGGGTGTCCCTGGCCGACCTCGACGTCGACACCCGCAAAGCCGTGCATCACCTGCTCGCCACCGGCCTGAGCATGCACGCGTACGCGCAGGTGATGACGCTGATGGCATCGGAGGAGATCCAGGACCGGCAGGAGAGCTGGCGCAAGGGCCGGCACAGCAACGACTTCTGGATTGTCGTGTACGGCGAACCAGGCGACGACGCATGGGCCTGGCGGATCGAAGGCCACCACCTGTCGGTGCAGATGACGGTGCTGGCCGGGCAGGTCCATCCGACCCCGATGTTCTTCGGTGCCAACCCGCTCGCCGTCCGGTACCGCGGCCGGCCGGTCTACCGGCCGCTGGGTGTCGAGGAGGATCTCGGCCGGGCCGTGCTGGCGGCGGCTACCCCGGCCGCGCGGGCGGAGGCGATCATCGCGGACACCGCGCCGGACGACCTGCACAGCAGTACCCGGGTGCACGTGGACGGCCAGTTCGAACCGCTGGGTGTGCGCGGTGACCGGCTCGGCCCGGGCGCCCACGAGCTGCTCACCGAGCTCGCCACGTTCTACCTCGCCCGGCTCCCCGACGAGCTCGCGGCGCGGGAGACCGCCCGGCTCGACCCGGACACGCTGCATTTCGCCTGGGCCGGCCCGGCCGAGCCGGGAGCCCGGCACTACTACCGGGTTCAGGGTGCGGACCTGCTGATCGAGTTCGACACGCCCATCAACGAGCCGAACCACGCGCACTCGGTGCTGCGCCGGCCGCGGGCCGACTTCGGCGGCGACCTGCTCGCCGGCCACCTCGCCGTC
>DASRRF010000128.1:0-10706 GCA_035695905.1 Micromonosporaceae bacterium
GCCCCGGCGGAGGGTTTCGTTGCGGCGTACCCGTCGATGGTGCCGGTGTAGGAGGAGACCGGGGCGCCCCGCATCTGGACGAGGTAGATGCTGGTCGGGGCTCCTGGGGCAGGCTTTGCCTGCCCAAGCGCGGGACCGGAACCAAGCAGGACGGCCGCGGCAAGCATCGCAATGGTGGACCGGCGCACGAGCTGCGAACCTCCACAAAGGACCATCGAAGCGCAATGAACTACCGCAGGATCGACAGCCGATCTTTGAATACCGCGTAACCGACGAATGACACGATATCAAGCAGGGTGTGCGCGACGACCAACGGCATGATGCGCTTCGTGCGCAGGAAGAACAGCGCGAAGATCACACCCATCACCGCGTTGCCGATGAACGCGCCGATGCCCTGGTAGAGGTGGTAGGAGCCGCGCAACACCGCGCTCGCGGTGACCGTGCCGGCGACCCGCCAACCGAGCTGGCGCAGCCGAGTGATCAGGTACCCGACCACCACCACCTCCTCGATGATCGCGTTCTGCGCCGCGGCCAGGACCAGCACCGGGACCGCCCACCAGACATGCGGCAGCGCCGCCGGCACCACGGTCGCGTTGATCCCGAGCCCGCGCGCGGCGAGGTAGAGGCCGAGCCCGGGGATGCCGATCACCGCGGCCAGCCCGGCGCCGGTGGACAGGTCAAAAACCGGCCGTTGCCGGTCCAGCCCGAGCTCCGGTGCGGGTTCGCCCGGGTCCCGCCTGAGCAGGTGTACGGCGAGCAGCGCCGGAACCACCCCGAACGCGATGTCCAGCAGCTGGAGGGTCAGGTCGAGCCACGGCCGGCCCGGCGCCCGGGACGTGTTGAGCGTGGCGGTCTGCTGATCCAGCGGCCGCCCGGCGGTCAACCGCGCGATGATCGTGACGACCGAGTACACCGCGCTGGCGCCCAGCGACACGCCGAGCACGAGCAGCACATCGTTGCGCAGTACCTTCCGCCGCGCCGCCAGCTCCACGCTGGCTCACGCTAGTTGATGCCGGCGCTCAGGAGGGGCAGGTGCCCCACGGGCGGGTCTCGGCCTTCGCGCCGAAGACGTCGCCGCCGTTGCGCTTCGTGTCGTCGGTACCCCAGGCCCGGTCGCGCGGCAGCTTGAGCAGCCGCGGCAGGTGCTTGGCGCAGTGGATGTACGCCTCTTCCACGTGTACGCAGACCCACCGCTCGGGGCGCCGGCCGGGTACCGGGTCCACCGGCAGGTCGGTGTGGCCGGCCACCATCGCGTCGTGCTCGATGATGCTCGCCTGCCCGTTCACGTGCAGCCCAACGACATCGCGGAAGAAGTCGACGAAGAGCAGGCCGACATTGGGGTTCTCGGTGATGTTTCCCAAGCTCGCCATGACCCCGTTGCCGCGGTACTCCGGCCATGCGAGCCTGCGCTTCCCCAGTACCCGGACGAATCCCGGCGGTCCGGCGCGGAACGTGCAGTCGCAGTCGCCGCGGCCGTCCGAGCTCGCCACGAACATCATTTCCTGGCGGGCGACGAAGTCGCGCATCCGGTCGCTGAGATGGTCCAGCATCTGCTGCTCGTAGAACCGCTCCGCCCGGTCGGTCGTGCCGTACCTGCGCTGTAGCAGGTGCTCGCCCGCGGAACCGGGCCAGTGCAGCGCGATCACCGTGCCGCCTTGACTTCGTATGCCACTGCCCATGTTTCCTCCCAAGCGCCGTGCTGGAGCATGCCAGCGCAGCGTGCGGAGAGTCGCACAGTCTGTGCGATGGGGATCTACCCAGCGTCGCCACGCTGGGCGGGCAGGACCCCGCAACTACATGCACCACGGCGACCGTAAAGGGCATCGATGGGTAACCTTGCGCGGCTGTTGAAGGAGAGCTGGACTCTTGTCGAGGAGCAGCAGGACAAGGTCGCCGGGTACTTCTACGCCCGGGTGTTCCTCTCCAACCCGCAGGTCCGCGATCTCTTCCCGGTGCAGATGGACGTCCAACGCGCCCGCCTGCTCGGTGCGATCGTCACCGCCGTACAGACCCTGGACGACCCCGACCGTTTCGACGAATACCTGCGCGGGCTGGGTCGGGACCACCGCAAGTTCCACGTACAGGCAGCTCATTACGACGTGGTCGGCGGCGCGCTTCTCGAATCGCTGCGGACGTTTGCCGGGGAGAGCTGGTCCATCGAGTACGACCAAGCCTGGCGCGACGCGTACGGCGTGATCGCGACGAAGATGCTGGCCGGCGCGGATGCCGACAGCAACCCGCCGTTCTGGCACGCCGAGGTGCTCGCGCACGAGCGGCGCAGCCGGGACATCGCGGTCTTCACCTGCAAGCCGATGCAGCCGATCGAGTACCGCGCCGGGCAGTACCTGAGCCTGGAGTGCAGGTACCAGCCGCGGCTGTGGCGGGTCTACTCGATGGCGAACGCGCCGAACAAGGACGGCACGCTGGAGTTCCACATCCGCGCGCTGCGGTCCGGCTGGGTCTCCGGCGCACTGGTCCGGCGGCTGAAACCGGGCGACATGATCCGGCTCGCCGCGCCGATGGGCTCGATGACGCTGGACCGCCAGTCCACGCGGGATGTGGTCTGCATCGCCGGCGGCACCGGGCTCGCCCCGATCAAGGCATTGGTCGAGGAGCTCACCCGGTACAACCGGACCCGCTGGGTGCACGTGTTCTACGGCGCGAAGGACCGCGACGACCTGTACGACCTGGCCGAGCTGAACCGGCTCGCGGCCCGCTACCCGTGGCTGTCGGTGGTACCGGCGTGCAGCAACGACCCGACATTCGTCGGCGAGCAGGGCAACATCTCCGAGGTGGTGTCCCGGTACGGGCCGTGGCAGGAGCATGACTTCTTCGTATCCGGCTCGCCCGGCATGGTCCGGGCCAGCCTGCGTACCCTCGCCGAACTACAGATCCCCGCGGTCCGCATCAAGTACGACACCTTCGGCGACACGTAAGGTCAGTACGTCCAGGGGCGGCCGGTGTCGCGGTACTCCTCGACCGGCACCAGTGGTACGCCCGGCGCCATCCGGTCCACGTACAGCCGGCCCTCCAGGTGGTCGATCTCGTGCGCGATCAGCCGGGCGATCGCCTGGTCGTACGAGGTGATCAGGCGGGTTCCGGTGAGCGTGGCGTGCTCCACCTCGATGCCCAGCGGCCGGCGGACCAGACCGCGGTGGTCGAAGAAGGACAGGCAGCCCTCGTACTGCTCGTCGGAGTCCGAACCGACCCCGATGATCCGCGGGTTGAGCAGTACCAGTGGATCGTCGTCAAGCTCCGGCGGCAGTACGATCGCGGCCGCCCAGCCGAGCCCGATCTGCGGCGCGGCCAGGCCGACCCCCTTGCCGAAGAAGTGCATCTCGCCGACCCGGTCCAGGGTGGCGATCAGCCGCTGTACCACATCCCGGGCCACCGGCTCGTCGCGCGGCAGGTCGAACGGCTGGGCGCGCTGGCGCAACAGGTCCGTACCACGCTGCGCGATGCCGGCGGCCCGCATCCGTTCACTGGCCTTGATCGGCGCCACCGGCGGGCGGATCACCGCGCCTTCCGCGCCGGCCAGCATCGGCGTGCGGAACCGCCACTGCAGCCGGTAGCGCGCGTTCAGCGCGGGTGAGTCGGTGGTCCACTCGAACACCGCGCGGTCGTCCACGGTGCGCGCGGCGATCGGCGTACGCAGCGGTACCTCCTCCGCCGACAGCGAGGTCTCCAGCCCCCAGACCGCCGGGGACAATGCCGCCGGGAAGCTCAGCCGTACGGTCAGCTGCCGGGTCGGCAGCCGGACCGCCCGCTGGAACCACATCCCCCACTTGTCCGCGCCGACGGTGTACCCGTACTCGATCGTGGTCCGCTGCCCGGGGTAGAGCGGGAACCGGCCGTTGCCGTTCTCGAACAGCAGCCAGACCTCTTTGAACGCGTCCCGGTCGTGCTTGGCCCGCCACTCCATCGACTCCCAGCCGACCGGGTCGGTCGAGTCCGCGCCGGACATGCACAACGCTTGCAGGTCCAGCTCGTCCCAGCGCAGCGGGTGCTCCCGATGATGCCGGTTGGAGCGCTCGGGCTCGCCGGGAAACCGGTCCACCGAAATGCGTACCAGGTACCGGCTGACCGGCTCGGTGCTCGCGTTGTAGAGCGCACGCCGCACCGTACAGCGGTAGCTACCGTCCACATAGGACAAGTCGGATAGCTCCTGCTCCACCACCAGCCCGGTGCCGGGTGGAAGCCACTGCTCGGGTACCGGAGGATCGCGTCCGCCGGGGCCGGCGGTCAACCGCCCGGCTCGGCGTACCTCCTCGTACTCCTTGAATCTCAGCCAGATCGCCCCCGACGCGGCCAGCACCGCCTCGGCGCGGCGGGCGAAGTCCTCGGTCGGGCGGTGCCGGCGGCCCTCGACGTGGCTGACGTACGACGGGTCGAAGCCCATCTCGACGGCGAGCTGTTTCTTCGTCAGGCCGCGTTCGACCCGCCAGCGGGCCAGCTCCGCGGCGAACGCCTCGGCGGCCCGCTGGGCAGGTACGTCACTGCCAGCCATGGACCGACTCCGCTCCGGGACGGGAACCCTCAGTCTCACCGGGGGATACGGAAGGTCACAACCCCTTAGAGACGTTCATCCGCACTTGTCCGGTGCGGCGCGTGCCGCGAGGTCGCCGGGATCACGCCCAGCCGGCCGGCCTGGAAGTCCTCGACCGCCTGGATGATCTCTTCGCGGGTGTTCATCACGAACGGCCCGTACCGCGAGATCGGCTCGCGGATCGGCAACCCGCCCAGCAGCAGGATGTCCCAGCCACCCGGAGCGGACTGCGGCTGCGCGTCGGCCGCCTGCACCTCGATCGCCGTGCCCGGGCCGAACACGGCGAGCTGGCCCTCGTCCAGCGGGCGGCGCTCCGGTCCGGCGTACCCGCGGCCGGACAGCACGTACACCAGCGCGTTGAAGTCGGCCGGCCAGTCCAGCGCCAACCGGGCGCCGGGCGAGACCGTGGCGTGCGCGTACACGATGGGGGTTCGGGTTATTCCGGGACCGTGGTGGGCGCCGAGGCTGCCGGCGATCAAGCGGACCAGCGCACCGCCGTCCTCGCTGGACAGCAGCCGTACGTCGGAGGCGTGGATGTCCTGGTAGTTCGGCGGCAGGAACTTCTGCGCGGCGGGCAGGTTGACCCACAGCTGGACCCCGTGGAAGAGGCCGCCCTTGGCCACCATCTCCTGCGGCGGCATCTCCGAGTGCAGGATCCCCGCGCCCGCGGTCATCCACTGGGTGGCGCCGTCGGTAATCAAGCCACCGCCGCCGGTCGAGTCCTCGTGCTCGAACGCGCCGTCGATCATGTACGTGACGGTCTCGAAGCCGCGGTGCGGATGCCACGGCGCGCCCTTGGCCTCGCCCGGCGCGTACTCCACCGCGCCCATGTGGTCCAGCAACAGGAACGGATCGGCCAGCGACAGATCGATGCCGGGGAACGGCCGGCGGACCACGAACCCCTCGCCCTCGGTCTGCCGGCGGGCGGTGACCACCCGGCCAACCAGGCGCCACGCGCTCGTGGCGGCCGGGCGGGGGAGCCTGGGCAGGGTCAGCGGGTCGGCCATGATCGCGGGCATGTGCGGGCTCCTTCGAGGTCCACCGATGGATACCTGAACAAACGCGCAGTTCACGACCCAGCATTCCAGCTAACCGGGAGTTATGAGGCGACTACCACTCTGGTTAGGTTAGCCTTAGCAAGCTAATGTGGACAGGCCACGTCGAGATTAATGAATGGGCGGGAACGGTCGTGACGACCGCATTACGAGCCACCGACAGTGCCATCGCCGCACCGGCGCTGGCGCCGATCGTGGCCGCGCTCGACACGATGCGCCAGCGGCTCGGCGAGGTCGCCACCCACGGCCTGCACCCCGGCCTGCTCGTGCCAAACGCCAGCACAGCCTGGAGTCCGGCGACCCGGCTCACCGACGGCTCCCTGGTACCCGCGCTCATCGAGACCGCGCAACGCCGCTGGGGCGCCCAGCCGCACGCCGCCGCCGCGCTCGCCTGGAAGTCGTACACGTACTGGCTGGCCCTGCCGGCGGTGGCCGGGTTCGTGACGGCCCGCCGGGTGCCGCTGCTGCGCCCGGCCGACGTGCTCGTCCAGGTTCACGATCACCAACCGTTCGTGACCATCGGCGTGCGCCGGGCCACCGTGGCCGTCCTGCCCAGTGACCCGCTGGCCATGACCCATACCCCGGGGGTACGGGTGGCCCGCGACGAGGCCTCGCTGCTCGGCGCGTTGCGGGCGACGCTGTTCGACGCGCACCTCGCCCCGCTGCTCGACCAGATCCAGGCCCGGCTGAACCTCGGTCGGCGTACGCTGCTCGGCTCGCTCGCCTCCGGCATGGCGTACGGCGTCCTGCGTACCGCCCCGTCCGGACCCGCTGAGTCCACAGTGGACACCATGCTGGCGCTGCTGACCGCGCTCGGCGTCGCCGACCTGGTCGAGCTGACGCCGACGGGTACCGGAGAGATCGCGATCTGGCGCCGTACCTGCTGCCTGGCCTTCACGCTGCCCGAGCCGAAGGTCTGTGCCGGCTGCTGCATCCGCCCGCGGGGCTAATCCATCCCCTCCCGGGTCACCCAGGCGGCCACCTGCGCCCGGCTGCTCATCCCCAGCTTCGCCAGGATGTTCGACACGTGTACGGCCGCGGTCTTGCGGGAGATCACCAGCCGGCGGGCCAGCTCGGAGTTGGTCAGGCCCTCGGCGAGCAGCGCGGCCACCTCCCGCTCGCGCGGGGTGAGCGCGCCCGGACCGGAGCTGACCGTCGGGGGAGTCGACGGCGCCTCGCCGGTCAGCGTGACACCGAGCCGCCGGGCGAGCACCTCCAGCTCGGCGCGTCGCCAGCCGGGCCAGCGCTCGAGTGCCGCCGCGCCGGCCTGCACCGCGGCGCGGGCCTCCGGCTGCCGGTTCAGGGCGATCAGGCAGCGCGCCGCGCCCGCCCAGGCCGTCGCGCGGCGGTGCCCGATGGCGTCGTGGTGCGTGCTCTGCGCGAGTGCCAGGTAATCGGCGAGCGCCTCGTCGCGCCGGCCGCGGGCTTCGGCGAGCTGGGCGGCGAGCGCGCGGCGCAGCGGGTGATCGGGTGGGTCGGGGAAGATCTTGCTGCCGGTAGCTCTCAGGGCGCCGTCAATTTCGACCACGCCGGCGAGCTCATCGACGGACAGCCCGCCGGCCAGGCCGGCGGAGAGGACGTCCAGCAACACGTCCGGAAGGACCAGCTCCTCGCCGGCGAGCACCGCGGTGAGTTCGGCGAGCTCGCGTCGTGCTCGGCCCAGGTCCCCCCGCCAGCAGGCGAGCTGCATGCCCAGCGCCTCGGGGTCCACCCAGTGCGGTGCGCGCTCGGTGGGCGTTTCCCGCAGCGCGGCCTCGGCCCGGTCGAGATCGCCGCGTTCCAGGTAGAGCCCGGCGAGCATGGCGCAGGTCCGGTACGGCGACCATTCGTAGCCGAGCCGCTCGACGTCCTCCAGCGCGGTGATCGCGCCGTCCAGGTCGCCGGCGACGACGGCCAGCCAGGACAGGCCGTCGTGGTAGCTGCTGGCGAAGTTGCCGCCGAGCCCGGCGCGCTCGGAGTCCGCGCGCATCCGTTCCAGCAGTCCCGGCAGCGCCGGGTTGGTCGATCTGGTCTGCCAGAACAGGTTGTGCATGGCCCGGGTGGCGACCACGTACGCCCCGATCCGCTCCGCTTCGTCGGCCACCGCAGTCAGCATGGCCTCGGCGGCCTCGCGGCCGTCCGGGACATAGAGCAACGCGGTGCCCTTCTCGACCAACGCGGACAGCCGCACCTCGGGCAGGTTCAGCCGGTCCGCCGCCTGCGCCGCACGGTTCGCCCACTCGATCGCCTCGGGATACTGGTTGCGCAGCATGTGGGACTGGGCGATGGCCGCGTACGCCTGAGCGCGCTCCTCGCCGTACGGCAGTCGCTCAATCACCTCGGCAACGTCCGCCACCCGTCCGTCCATGGCCTTGAAGTCCTTGGTCTCCCACGCCAGCCGGACCAGCAGGCGCAGCGCGGCCGAGCGAACCCCCGCGTCCCCGGTGGCATGCAGCCAGCGGTCGGCGTGCCGCTCGGCGTCCTCGTAGTAGCCGGCGAGCCAGGCCGCGTTCGCCGCGGTGGCGAGCAGCTCCGCGTCCTCGGGTTCCTCTTCGAGGCCGAGTTCGGCCAGCTTCAAGGCGGCGTACGGCGAGCTGGCGGCCAGCCGTGCGGCGGAGCCTTGCCGGGCCGCGGCGACCATGTCCGCGTACCGCCCCGCGCCCTTGGCGTGCACGGCGATCGCGGCGAGATCGGGGTTCTCCGAACGGCGGATCTGATCCAGCGCGGCCTCGTGCAGCCGGCGCCGTTCCCGGCCGAGCATCTCCCCCGCGATCACCTCGCGGGTCAGCGCGTGCCGGAAGCCGAACACATCCTCGTCGTTCTCCACCATCAGCCCGCGGCCGACCAGGTCACGCAGCATCGCGATCAACTCGGGCTCAGCCAGCCCGGTGACGGCGGCCAGCAGGTCGAACGACACCCGCGCACCGAGCACGGCGGCCGCCTCGACCACCCGGCGGTGCTCGGGTTCCAGGTCGTCGAGCTGGCTGCGCAGCGCCTCGGCCAGGGTCCACGGCAGCGGTTGTACCGAGATCCGGTCCGGATCGGTCTCGCCGGACGCCTTGAGCAGCTCCTCCAGGAAGAACGGGTTGCCGCCGGTGCGCTGGTGCAGCCGGCCGGCGGCCCGGTGCGACGGGGCGTGCCCGTACACGGCGGCCAGGAAGCTCGCGACATCGGACTGCGCCAAGCGTTCCAGCCGAAGGTGTACGACGTTGTGCCGGCGGTCCAGCCGCTGGACGAGCTCAGCCACCGGGTGCCGGTGGGTCAGCGCTTCCGGCCGGTACGTCGCGACCATGAGCAACCGGCCGGTGGCGGACTCGACGAGCCGCTCGATCACCGCAACGCTCTCCGGGTCCGCCCAGTGCAGGTCGTCCACGACGAGCACGGTGGTCTCCCGCTCAGGTAGCGCGCCGCGCAACAGCTCGACCGCGGTGCGCTGACGCTCCTGCGGTGAGAGGTCGTCCGTGGTCAGCGTGGCAAGCTCGGCGCCGGGTGGGCCGCCGTCGCTGACCAGATCGATGAGCAGGTGGTACGGGTGGCTGAGGGTACCCGGGTCGGCCTGCCCGATGAGTACGGTGCTGCGCGGTGGAAGCGCGCCGAGCAGCTCGGAGACCAACCTGGTCTTGCCGATCCCGGGCTCACCGCCGATGAGCGCGACCGAGCCGCCGGTGTGCACACCGAGCAGGCGCAGTAACTGCCCCAGCTCGGCGTCCCGGCCAACCATCACGGGACTGAGTCCCGTGCGGGACACGAGCATGTCCGCAACAGTACATACGCCCGTCCGGCCCGGTGCCGGGGCTGGAGGGCCCCCCGCATCGGGCCGGACGGGTGGGGCCATCACCCCTCCACGGCGCAGAGCGCCGCCGGCTCTCCCTGCCCCCTGTGCATGGATAAGCGCTGGCGTTCTCGCCGGGTCTTTGCCGCGCCAGCCGCCTCGTGGGCGAGACGGTGTTCGGCCGCGTCCGCTTGCAGGTCGTGCTGCCGCGTCTGCACGTACATCGCGATCGTGATCGGGTTGTATGTCGTCATGGGTAAACGATCGCCGGCTGAGGTAGCCGCTGACATCGGACGCAGTACGTAACTTCGCGGCCGGCGCGCGATCTAGGTATACCTACCCGCGGCGCTAGGCTGTTGGCGTGTTTGGGCAGCGGGTACCGAGCGTGACGGTGAACGAGGTCGGCGACGGGGCGTACCTCATCGATGTACGTGAGGATGACGAGTGGACGGCCGGGCACGCTCCCGGCGCGCATCACCTGCCGATGATGGAGATTCCGGCGCGGCTGGCCGACGTCCCGATGGATGGCGACGTCGTCGTGGTGTGCCGCTCGGGGAACCGGTCCGGCCAGGTCGTGGCGTACCTAGGCGGGCAGGGCTGGGACAACGTACGCAACCTCGACGGCGGGATGCTCGACTGGGCGGCGGCGGGCCGGCCGCTGGTCACCGAGGACGGGCGTGCACCAAGCATCCTGTGAGCCGCTTGTCTTCGCCCACCGCGGCGCGTCAGCGACGCTTCCCGAGCACACGCTCGCCGCGTACCAGCTCGCTCTCGATCTTGGTGTCGACGGCCTGGAGTGTGACGTCCGGCTGACCCGCGACGGCCATCTGGTCTGCCTGCATGACCGCCGGCTGAACCGCACCAGCAACGGCCGTGGCCTGGTCAGCGAGCGCACCCTGGACGAGCTGGACCAGCTCGACTTCGGCTCGTGGCACCCCGCGCTGCCGGACTCGGCCGATCAGCTGATCTTCGATCGGGCCGAACCCGGCGACAGCGCGCCGGTGCTGGACGACCGCGGCCGGGTGCTCACCCTGGACCGGCTGATCACCGTCGCGGGCCAGGCCGGCCGGCCGGTGCGCCTGCTCGTCGAGACAAAACATCCGACCAGGTACGGCGCGGCCGTGGAGCGCGCGCTGGTGGCCCTGCTCAGCCGGCGCGACCTGCCCGGGGTCGAGGTCACCGCGATGTCGTTCTCGCCGCGCGCGCTGCGGACCCTGCGCACCCTGGCCCCGGACCTGCCGACCGTGCTGCTGCTGGAGTTCATGCCACCCGGGTTGCCGATGGGCCGGCTGCCGTTCGGCGCCCGGATCGCCGGGCCGGGGATCGCACTGGTACGCAGCCGTCCCGTGCTGGT
>DASRRF010000129.1:0-4166 GCA_035695905.1 Micromonosporaceae bacterium
CACCTGCAGGACCGAGTCGTGGATGCCGCGGGCCAGCCGTTCCCGCTCCCGGGTGGCCGCCTCCAGCCGTACCGCCTCGCGCAGGCGCCGCTGCGCCTCGACGGAGAGCCGGGCCACGTGCCCTACGGCGAGACCGGCGAGCAGCATGAGTACCATGCCGGTGAATGCGCTCTGGTTGTACTGAGCCCGGACGACGAGATCCGCCGCACCGATGACCAGCGCCGCGACCACGCCTCGCCGGCGCCCGCCGGAGACCGCCCAGGCCAGGACGGGTCCGGCGATCCAGACCACCGGTTCGGTGGCGATCCCCCGGTTCAGCCCGGCGTGGCCGATCACCCACTGGCTCGACAGCAGGCAGCCGGCCGTGACAGCCAGGTCGGCAAGCAACAGCGGCCAGCCGGGCCGGCGCGCCGCGGCGTACCCGTAAATGCTGGTCACGGTCCAGCCGACCATGGCTGCGAGCACCAGCCACCCGGCCACCGGATGGGCGTACTGCTGGAAGTTGTTCGCCACCAGCCCGCCGGCGTAGACCAGCGCGCCCACCCGGAACACCGCGACCGCCCGCCACAGGGGCGCGTCGAGGCTGTCGGGTTCCCCCGGGGTTGACACGCGGGCCAGCCTACGAGGCGGTCGGCCTGAGCGGTATTACCTAGGTACTCGTGCTCTTCTGGCGGAACGCGCCAGCGGACACGATTCCAGACATGACGGCCTACCCGTGCCCGTTCTGCGCCAGCACGGCTGATTTGATCTCCGGCTGCCCGGGCTGCCGGCGCGGACCCGACCCGGTCGCGGCCGAGCTCGCCGGCCTCGACGAGAAGATCGTCGAACTGCACGCGCGGGTACAGGCGACGCGGCACGAACACCTCGTGCTGGCCGAGGCTCTGCGCACCGCACAGCTGTGGCGCAACGAGCTGGCGGCGAAGGTGGCCGCGGCGGTTCGCGCCGAACGGCCGGCCCGGCCGCCGTCCCGCCCGAGCGCCGCCGGCCCGGCACCGTCCACTGTGGTCACTCCGGAGGCGTCGGTACGGACCGTGCAGAACACCCTGTTCATCCTCGGCGGCCTGTTACTGGGTACGGCGGCAATCGTGTTCACCGCGGTTGCCTGGGCGACGTTCGGGGTGACCGGCCGGGCGGCGATCCTCGCGGTGGTCACCGGACTCGCGCTGAGCGCGCCCTTCCTGGCGCTGCGCCGCCGGTTGGCCGCCACCGCGGAGACGTTCGCCGCGCTCGGGCTGCTGCTCGTGGTGCTGGACGGGTACGCCGCCTGGTACGTCAACCTGTTCGGGCTCGGCGAGGGATCGGTGACCCGCTACATCGCACTGGTATGTGCCGTCACGTCGGTGGTGGCCGCCGGGTACGGCGCGGCCACCGGCCTGATCGGGCCGCGGTTCAGCGCGTTGCTGGTCGCCCAACCGGTGCTGCCGTTGTTCGCGGCGCACACCGGGCTCGGGCCGGCCGGTTGGGCCGGCGTGGGCATCGGGCTCGCCGCGCTGAACCTGGCCGTGGTGGTGTCCGGGCGTGGCGGCGCCGCGATGCGCGCATGTGCCTGGGCGCTGTACGGGACCTCCGCCGGCACGGCGGCCACCCTCGGGTTCGGCGCGCTGGTGCTCTCCGGCCCGGCACCCGCCATGGCGCGTTCCGGTGTCGCGTTCGCCGGTACCGGGTTGGTGCTGGTGGTTGGCTCGCTGGTGGCCCGCTCCGCCCGGTTCCAGGAGATCGCGGCGGCGGTGCTGGTGGTCCAGCTCGGTGCCGCGGGTGCGAGGTTCCTGACCGTCGTCTATCCACAGTGGACACTTGTGCTACCTGCGGCGGTCGCGGCCGGCCTGGCCGCCGCGGTGCCGCTGCTGCCGGGTGCGGTACGGCGCGGCCCGAGGGTCGGTGCCGCGGTCGTCGCCGGGTCGGTGGCGGTCGCGGTGGTCGGTCTCACCATCGCGGGTTGGCTGCGCTGGCTGCTGACCGGCGAGATCACCTTCGACGGCCAGCTCCCGGCCGCGGTGGTGCTGGTGACCGCCGCGCTGGCGGTACTGGTACCGGCCAGAGCCCGGCTCGACACCCTGGTGACCGGTGCCGCGGTGCTGGTCGTCGGCCTGCCGTCCGCGTACCGGTTGGACTGGCCGGCGCTGGCAACGGTCAACGTGGTCGCGCTGGCGGCGGCGACGCTCGGTGCGACCCGCGCGCGATCGGTGCAGACCGCCTCGGTGTGCGCCGGCGCGGCCGCGGTTCTCGTCGCGCACGCGGTTGTGGTGAGCCTGGGTACGCCGGCCGCTACCGCAACCGTACTCGCGGCGCTCACCGTGATCGGGGTGGCCGCCGCCGTTCTGAACCGACACAGGTCCACTGTGGACATTGGTGCGATGGCGCTCGCCGCCGGCCTGTTCGCCTGGCCGCTCGCGGTCGAGCGCGGGCTGACCGCGGCCGGCGTGAACCCGTGGTGGGTGACCCGTTCCGCGCTCGCGGCGACCGCGTTGGTCGTACCGGCCCTGGCCGCGATCGGCCGGGCCTGGCCGGCGTACCGGCGCGCGGCACTGCTCGCCCTGGTCGCCGCGGCCGTCGTGGCGGGCCGGCCGCCGGCGGCCGATCCGCCCGGTGTCTACGCCGCGGTGGGCCTACTGCTGGTGGCGGCCGGCGCCGCGCTGGTACCCGGCCGGGACTGGTGGGCTCCGGCCGGTGCGCTGGCGGTGCTGGGTACGCCGTTCGCGCTCGACGTCGCGCCGAGCGCCTGGGCGGTCTTCGGTGCGCCGTACGGATGGCTGGACGCGGTCTGGTCCGGCCCGCCGTCGCGCGGCCCGTCCGCCGCGACGGAAGACGCGGTCGCGCTCGCCGGACTGACGGTGGCCGCCGGGCTCGCCGCGCTGGGCTGGCGGCGTACGGGGCGGGCAGCGGTTATCGGGGGGCTGCCCACCGCGTGCGCCACCGTCCTGGTCGCGCTCGCCGCGTGGGGTGCGCCGTGGCCGGCGGTGCCCGCGACGAGCCTGCTGCTCGGGCTGGCGATCGGGCTGGCCACCGCGGTTGCCCCGCACGGGCACCGGTTCGCGGCTGTGGGCGTACCCCTGGCTGCGCTCTTGACCACGACGGGCCTGGCCGGCGCGCTGCCGACCGAGCGCACGACGCTGGCCGCGCTCGGGCTGACCGTGGTGGTCTCCGCGACG
This sequence comes from Micromonosporaceae bacterium, assembly GCA_035695905.1. GTDB lineage: Bacteria > Actinomycetota > Actinomycetes > Mycobacteriales > Micromonosporaceae > EFPC-2. The sequence continues at coordinate 3,150 of DASRRF010000129.1, forward strand.
GCCGGCGCGGCAGGGCGGACCACCGGCGCCCGGGTGACCGGCTGGTTGGTCGCGGTCGCGGCGGCGGTGAGTACGGCGGTGGCCGCGGGTCTCGCGGTCGACCTGCCGCTGCGGGTGGCGGCCTTCGCCGTGCTCGGGGCGGCCGCGGTGGCGTTGGCGGTCTCCGCCGGACTGCCCGCGCGGCGCGCTGTCGAGGCGGTGGCGGTGGAGTCGGCGGCGCATGCCGGCGCGTTCGTCGCGCTGCTGCTGACGATCGGCTCGGCGCGCTACGCGGCCGGCGTGGCCACCCTGTGGGGCGTCGCGGTGGGTCTGCGTGCGCTGTCGCCGGGGCAGGATGCCGCCGGGCGGCGGGTTCGGGCGTCCATCGCCGCGGGCAGCGAGCTGTTCGCGTGGTGGATGCTGCTGGCCGCGGAGTCGGTGGCGCTCGTCGAGGCGTACACGCTGCCGGCGGCCGCGGTCGCGCTGCTCGTCGGGTGGCTGGCGCTGCGCAGCAGGCCGGCGCTGAGCAGTTGGGTGGCGTACGGACCGGCGCTGGCCGCCGCGCTGCTGCCCAGCCTGGCTTCGGTGCTCGTGGCGGAGGGCGAGCCGGTACGCCGGTTGGCGCTCGGCGCCGGTGCGTTGGCAGCCGTGCTCGCCGGGTCGGTGTGGCGGCGGCAGGCCCCGGTGGTCGCCGGCGGAGTGGTGCTCGTCCTGCTCGCGCTGCACGAGCTGGTACTCGTCTGGGATCTGTTGCCACGCTGGATCCCGCTGGCCACGGGCGGGCTGTTGCTGGTCGGGCTCGCGATGAGCTACGAACGCCGGCGGCGGGATGTGGCCCGGCTGCGCGAGTCGCTGGGCCGGATGAGCTAGGACGCCGCGCCCGCCGCGGGCCGGTATCTATCGCGATGAGTATGTCTCAGCGCCATAAACAGGTCGCTGAGACATACCGCGAGAAACAACACCAGGGACGAGGGCCGGCAACCCAGACTCGGCAGACGCAGACAGAAAGGCGGGGCAGGCCTCTGGGACCTGCCCCTG
>DASRRF010000130.1:0-5785 GCA_035695905.1 Micromonosporaceae bacterium
TACACGGCGGGCTCCCGCCGCGTACCGGGGAGGTCTTGATGATCCTCATAGAGTTCATCCGGGCCGTGTGGAGCACCGCACACGCCGGGGACGCGCTCACCCTATTCTCTGTACACCTACCAAACCTGGCACCCACACCGACGCCCGCGCCCAAGGGCGACATCAACACCGAGGGCGTCGTCGCCTTCTTCGCCAGCAAGATCGCACCCATCCTGCTGGCGGTCCTCGGAGTGATCTTCATCGGCCGGGCCAGCCGGGGTGAGATCTCCAAGGTGCTGACGAGTTCCGCGATCGCGATCGTCGGCCTCGCCTTCATCGCCGGGGCGGCCACCCTCTTCATCGTCGGTGACGGCCTCATCCGGCTGATCTTCAAATAGCACGACAGCCGGCCGACCCGAGCAGACGACGCCCGAGCAGACGAAGTAGGCAACGATGCGGCTGCGTACCGATGACGACATATACCGGGCTCGCCTGGTCTATCTCGGCCCGCCCGGGTACACCCTTCCGGTACACCTCCCGTACGCGCAGTACGGGCTGTTCATGCTGCTCGTACCGCTCTATATGGCGATCCACTACCTGTTCAGCTTCCGCATCGAGATCTTCCCGGCCTGGGAGATCGCGCTGGCGATCGTGACCACGTCGTACGTCTTCCGCCATGTGGACCCGGACCGCCCGGCCCGGGTGGTGATCCGCACCGCGCTGACCGACTGGCGGGGTAGCCGGGAGCCGCGGGAGGAGCGCAAGGAGCCCAAGCTGGTGGCTCGCCGGGTACGGGTCCGGGACGCTCTGCACGGCACAACGCTCACCAAGGCCGGGCCGAAGAAAACACCCATGCACGCGGGGGTACCCAGTAGGGCGGCGCTCCGGTGACCCCGCGGCGCGGCGGCCCACCCCCGGGGGCGGGCGAGGATCTCGACCGCGACGACGTTGAGCTCGCCGCGAACGACGACCTGGCCACCAGCCCCGGACACGGCGGGGTCGCGGTCTTCCAGGCCCCGCCGGCCCGGCGCGGCGGTACCGCGGCACCGCGGCACCCGGAGATCGACTCACCCTTCCTCGACCTGTTCGAGGAGCCCCCCAACGGCGCCGCGCCAGTTGATCAAGGGATTAGGCGCGCGGCGGCTCCCGATTCGCGTGCCAAACCCCTTGATCAACGCAGTGGGAGCGGGGGCGGCGGCGTGGCGAACGGTGCGCGCCGGGCTCCGGCCGTACCCCCGAAGCGGGATGAGGCGGCACCGAGCCGGCGGCCGCCGGCGGCGCACAAGGAGCGCGGCGCCCATGCGTCACCGCGGACCGCGTCGCCGCGGACCGTGCGACCCAAGCACAAGGACCGAGATCCGGCGATCGAGCTGGCGATGACCGAGATCGCCGGCCACCTGACATTCACGCCGAACACGGTGACCGCGTGGTACTGGCTGCCGGAGATGCGCTGGGCGTTCCGCCCGGACGCCGAGCGGGAGACGCTGCTGTCAGCGATTTCGGAGCAGTACGCCGGACTGGCCGGCTTCCGGCTCCACCTGCGGCGCACCACGAGACCCTTCCCGGCCGACGAGTGGGCCCGTACCGTCGATGCGAACTCGCCACGGCCGTTGCCGGCGGTACCCGGTGCGCCGTCCTGGTCCGACCACCTCGTCGCCGCGCAGCACCACCTGCAGTCGGTGAACCACGCGGAGGGGCAGACCTATCTCGGGGTGACGTTCGCCCGGCGTTCGCTCGGCGACTCGCTCTCCGAGCGGCTGCTGCGCATGTTCGGGCGTGGAGTGTCCGATGTGGAGCGACGCCGGCTCGGCCGGGCGGTCGAGCAGTTCGATGAAGTCCTTGGCGCGTACGGGATGCGCGGCCGCCGGGTCAACGCCGGTGAGCTTGAGTGGTTGCTCTTCCGCTCGGTGGCGCTGTGCATGGCCCCGCCGACCGCGCTATCCCCGGTGACGAACGGCAACTGGGAACGCGGCGATCTGCTCGCCTTCACCGAGCACATTGAGCGGTACCGCACGCCGTACGGCTCGACGGTGAAGCTGGTGAACCGGATGACCGGCGAGGAACGGCATGTAGCCGTGCTCACCGTCGGGCGGATGGAGCCGCTGGAGATTCCCGAGCGCCACGAGCCGTGGCTGCATTACCACGAGCGGCTGCCGTGGCCGATGGAGATTTCCTCCAGAGTGGACATTCTCGGTTCGACGGACTCCTTCCGGAACCTCGAGCACCGGCTGCGGATGATCCGCTCGCAGCAGCTGGACTACGTCGAGCACGGCATGGATGCGCCGCCGGAGCTGGAACGCCTGGCGCACCGCGCACTGGTGATCGGCGACGAGATGACCACCGGGCTGCCGGTGGACTCGGCCCGCGCGCACGGCTGGCACCGGATCGCGGTCGGCGGCCGGACCCGGGAGGAGTGCCTGGAGCGGTCCCGCCGGCTGATGCAGCTGTACGCACGCGAACTGCGGGTCTCGTTGCAGCATCCGAAGAACCAGGACTGGCTGGCCCGCGAGTTCATCCCCGGCGAGCCGATCGCGAACACCGGGTACCTGCGGCGGATGCCGGTCAAGTTGCTCGCCGCCGCGGTGCCGCAGGCAGCGTCCACAGTGGGCGATCGGCGCGGTGACCTGATCGGACGGACCGCGGGTACCTGCCGCCGCCCGGTCTTCCTGGACCTGCATTTCCCGATGGAGGTACGGGAACGCTCCGGGTTGGCCGTGTTCGTGGCCGAGCCCGGCGGTGGCAAGTCCACATTGCTCGGTGCGCTGGGCTACCTGGCCGCCCGACGCGGCGTACAGGTGACGCTGCTGGATCCGTCCGGGCCGCTGTCCCGGCTGTGCGGGATGCCCGAGCTGCGGCCGTACTCCCGGGTGGTCAACCTGACCGGCTCGGAACACGGCACGCTGGCGCCGTACGCGTTGATCCCGACGCCGTCGCGTGCCGAGTTCGTGGCCGGGCCGAACGGGGACCGCGAGTTCGAGATCGCCGTGTCCAACGCCCGGGCCGAGCGCCGGATGCTCGTACAGGACATCTGCTCGATGCTCGTACCGCCGCAGGTGGCCCGGGAGGCGTCCACCGCGACGATGCTGCGGCACGCGGTACGTACCGTACCGGCCGAGGAGACGTCCACACTGGACGATGTGGTCGCCTGCCTGTCCGGGCTGGACGACCATGAAGGCCGAGAACTGGCCAACCTGCTGCTGGACACCGCGGAGATGCCGCTCGCCCTGCTGTTCTTCGGCCGGCCACCGGCCGACATCCTCGGCTCGGACGCCGCGCTGACCGTCATCACCATGGCCGGGCTGCGGCTGCCGGACCTGAAAATCGAGCGGGAGTACTGGTCGGCCGAGGAGGCGCTGGCGCTGCCGATGCTGCACACTGCGCACCGGCTGGCGGTACGGCGGTGCTACGGCGGCTCGATGGAGTCGCGCAAGCTGGTCGGTCTGGACGAGGCGCACTTCATGGAGGGCTGGCGCTCCGGACGGTCGTTCCTGGTCCGGCTCGCCCGGGATTCGCGCAAGTGGAACCTGGCCGCGCTGGTCGCATCGCAGAACCCGAAGGACATTCTCGGCCTGGACGTGCAGAACCTGGTGTCCACCGTGTTCGTCGGCCGGATCGCCGAGGACTCGGAGATCGCTGCGGAGGCGCTGCGGCTGCTCCGGGTACCCACTGAGGTCGGGTACGAGGCGGTGCTGGCCGGATTGTCCACTGTGGACTCGGGGTCCTCAGCGCGGCTGGGGTTCCGCGAGTTCGTCATGCGCGACGTTGACGCGCGGGTACAGAAGGTACGGGTGGACGTCTCGTACGTGCCGGAGCTGCTGACGTACCTGGACACCACACCGGCGGCGGCTCCAGGCGCGCCGAGCGTGGCGCAGGTCGACACCGATCTGGAGGACTGAGGTGATCCGGCCCCGGGACCGGCTGGTCGCGTTCGTCGTGGCCGTCGTCATCGGCGCCACCGGCACGCTCTTCGGCGCCCCGGCGGCGGCCGGACCTCCGGCCGTACCCGCGCGCGCCCCCGGCGACCTCTGCTCGGTCGAGGAGTGGCGCGCGGACTTCCACAAGTGCGTCGACCGGCTGGCCGACGTGAGCGGACAGCGGGCACAGTGCCTGACCGCGCCGCCACCGTCCACACCGGACTCGGGCTTGGGCGGATGGTTCGCGTCCCGCCCGCCGGTCGATCCGCAGAACGGGGTGGCCGGTCTCTACAGCAGCTACGGGTACGCGGGTTACAGCTACACCACGTACGACATCGGCTGCGTGTCGACGTTGATGCATCCGGACTACAAGTTCGAGAACACGGTCGCCAACGGTGAGTTCATGATTGCCACCGCGATAATCGGGGCGTCCAACGCGCTACGCGAGCGCGCGTGGAACCCGAAGTCCATGTGGGGCTGGGCCGATCCGCTCGTGGAGCAGGCGACCCGGGCCATCTACACGAGGGTGTTCAAGGTCTTCGGGGTCATCACGCTCGCCGTGGTCGGGCTCTATCTGCTCTGGCGTTCCCGGCAGTCGGACATGAGCGGCAGCATGACCACGGCCGGCTGGGCAATCTTCGTGATGATTGTGGTGACCGCCCTCGCCGCATGGCCGATCCGCTCCGCGAACGTGGCCGACTCGACGTTGATGACCACGCTCGGCGTGGTGCACGACGCGGTCGGCCCACCGACCCAGCAGCCGGACCCGACCCGCTGCCTGGATCCGGCCCGCTGCGCCGATCGGCGCCCGCCGGCCGTACGGGCCAGCGATACGGCGACCGAAACCATGCTCTACCGCAACTGGGTACGCGGTGCGCTCGGCTCGGCAGACAGCGTTACCGCGCAGAAGTACGGCCGTGCACTGTACGACGCGCGTTCGCTGTCCTGGGAAGAAGCAGAGCGGCTGCGAACGAACCCCAAGGACCGCGACGCGACCATCGCCGCGAAGAACCGGCAGTGGATGAAGGTCGCCGAACAGGTCAAGGCGGAGGACCCGGAGGCGTACGAGTACCTCAAGGGGACCCAGGGGATGGAGCGGATCGGCGCCGGATTCATCGCGATCCTCGCGGCGCTGTTCTTCGCCCTGTTCGACATCACCGCGTCGATCCTCGTCCTGCTCGGCTTCCTGATCTTCCGGTGGGCGGTGATCGCCGCGCCGATCCTCGGTACGGTCGGCCTGATGCGGCCCGCGAGCGCCGGAATCCGCCGGCTGGCCAACGCGGTTATCGCGGCCATCTTCAACATCGCCATATTCGGTACCGGCGCCGCGGTCTACCTGTTCGCGGTCGACCTCATCATGAAGACTCCGACCCTGCCCGGCTGGCTGCAGGTCGTCCTGGTGTGGCTGTGCGGCGTGGTCGGCTGGCTGCTGCTGCGACCGTACCGCCGGATAACCCAACTCGGCGGCAAGGACTCGACCGCCGCGGTGGCCTCGGCCGGGTCCTGGCACCGGCGCTTCTTCGGCGATCTGCGCGAGTCGCGGCTCGCGGTCTCCACGCCGGGCGGCACCGCGGAGCCCGAGCTGACCGCGCGGCGGCGGCGCGAGCTGCTGGAGACGAGCACGGTACGGCCGGAGGCGCGGATGGACGACGCGGTCGAACTGCGCCCGAGCGGCCCGCCGGTGGAGGCCCGCCGCCCGGCCGGAAGCGTGCCGCAGCGTGGTCAGCGGCCGGATCGCTGGGTCGAGCCGGATGTCCACGATGGACCGCCGAGCTACACGGTCTACCGGCCGGGCACGGGTGACGTCACCGTGCCGGCGCAGACCAAGCCGCGGGTGCGCGCCGAGGCACGATAGCCATGCGACGGGCGTTCGAGCTGATCGCGACGCGTGT
>DASRRF010000131.1:0-1824 GCA_035695905.1 Micromonosporaceae bacterium
ATCGACGATACCGACTTGCCGGACCCGGACTCGCCGACGATGCCGAGCACCTGACCGGGCATCACCTGGTACGAGATGTTCCGGACCGCCTGCACCGGTCCGGGCTCGCCGGGGAACCGAACCGACAGGTCGGTCACTTCGAGCACCGGCTGCGGCCCGCGCGGCTGCTGGCAGGCCACGGCTTCCGCGGCGATGGTCACGTTCCTCCCGCCCGCTCAGCTACGGCTCGAACCGGAGGTCGGGTCCAGGGCATCCCGTAGGCCGTCACCGATGGCGTTCACCGACAGCACGATCACCACGATCAGGCCGGCGGCGAAGTGGAAGAGCCAGGGCGAGGTCACCGCGTACGGGGTGCCGTCGGCGAGCAGCGTGCCGAGCGAGGCGTCCGGCGGCTGGATGCCGAAGCCGAAGTAGGACAGGCCGACCTCGGCGAGGATCGCGCCGCCGACGTTGATCGTGTAGTCGATGATCAAGAAGGAGGCCATGTTCGGCAGGATGTGCCGAAAAACGATCTTCCAAGGGGGTACCCCCATGAACGTGGCCGCCTGGACGAACTCGCGCTCCTTGAGCGAGAGGGTCAACCCCCGGACCACCCGTGCGGTGATCATCCAGAGGAAGACGCCGATCAGTACGACGAACATGAACCAGGTCTTGCCACGGAAGTTGGGCGACAGGATCGCGATGATCAAGAACGACGGCAGTACGAGCGCGAGGTCACCGCCCGCGGTCAGCAGCCGGTCGGCCCACCCGCCGAAGTACCCGGAAAACGCGCCGAAGACGGCCGCGACACCGGTCCCGACGAGCGCCGCGAGCAACCCGATGACCAGCGACTTCTGCATCCCGCGCATGGTCAGCGCGTAGACGTCCGCGCCGGTCTGGGTGGTGCCGAACCAGTGGGTACCGGACGGGGGTTGCAGGAACGACTCGAAATCCAGCTCGTCGTACCGCCACGTGGCGACCAGCGGGCCGAGGTACGCCAGCGCGAAGAGCAGGACCAGTACGAACACGCCGGCCACCGCGGTCCGCCGGCGCAGGAACCGGCGCAGCACCAACCGGCCACGGGTAACCGCCTCGACCGCCGCAACAGCCTCGGTGAAATCGCTCGCTTCGGTCAGTGTCATCTCGGGCACCGTCAACGGACCCGAACCCGCGGGTCCAGCGCGGCGTAGGCGAGGTCGGAAACCAGCCCCGCAAGCAGTACGAGAATGGCCACCAGCAGCGTGATCCCGGCGACCGCGTTGACGTCGTTCTTGGTGACCGAGTCGACGAACCAGGCGCCCATCCCGTTCCAGCTGAAGATCTTCTCGGTGAACGTGGCGCCGACGAACAGCGTGGCGAACTGGAACGCGAAGAATGTGGCCATCGGGATCAGCGCGGTACGCAGGCCGTGCTTGACCAGCGCCCGGCCCCGGCTCAGCCCCTTGGCCTGTGCCGTACGCAGGAAGTCACTGCCGAGCACATCGAGCATCGCGCTGCGCTGGTACCGGCTGTAGAAGGCGAACCCGACGGCGATCAGCACCAGTGACGGCAGGACCAGGTGGGCGGCCCGGTCGGTGAGCCCGGCCCAGGACCACGTGCTCAGCCCCGGCGTGATCTCCCCGGTGGTGAAGATGACCGGATCGTCCGCGCGGCCGATGGCCTGGTTGACGTAAGTACCGCCGATCTTGGCGGCCACGGCGAGCACCACGACCGGCGTGGCCAGGATGACGAACGCAGCCAGCGTCATCACCGAGTCGGACGGCTTGTACTGCCGGATCGCACCGAACGCGCCGAGCAGCACCCCGATCGCGGTACCGAGGACGGATCCGACCACGAGCAGGCGCA
>DASRRF010000132.1:0-2061 GCA_035695905.1 Micromonosporaceae bacterium
GTAGGCATCGTTCGGCTCTCCTACGGAGACGGACGACCCGCGTCCGGGCTCATCGTAGCCACAACCGGCTGCTGAGCCAGTTCCCCTGCGCACCTCGGCCATGTTCCGGATGCTGGCCATGCGCCCACCCGGCGATCCGGACACGCCGGTCACCCTCGACCTGCTCCAAACGATCACCGACCGCTACACCGGCGGCGGGGTGCGGCTGCACTACCCGGTCTGGCTCACCGATTTCCGGCTGCATCACCGCGGCGCCACTCAGATCGGGCGGATCTTCCTGCCGGCGACGCCGCGCACATCCACAGCCCGGCCGGCGCCCAAGGCATGAACACCGGCAGCCAGGACGCGGTCAACCTCGGCCGGAAACTCGCCCTCGTCGCCCGCGGCACCGCCCACCCCGCCTTCCTGGACACCTACGAGTCCGAACGCGCCCCAGTCGGCCGCGCGGTCCTACGCCTGTCCGACCGCGCCTTCACCATCGCCACCACCCGCAACCCACTCCTCCGGCTGGCCCGCACCCACCTACCCCGCGCCTGGCGCCGCCAACCCTCAGAATTCGCTGGCTGCGTGGCACCGCATTCCACACCATCGCCCAACTCGCCATCAGCTACCGCACCAGCCCGCTCGGTACCAATAGCCCGACGGGCCACGCCGCAGACCCCGAGCCGGCGACCGACTTCCCAACGCCTCGGTCATGCGAGACGGCCAGCACAGCACCCTGCACACCGCGACCGGCTACCACCTGCTGGTCTGCGGGCCCACCACCGCCTGGCCGCCCAACACCACGGCTCAGCTGAACCGGACCCAGCCCGGGCGGATCATCACGCACCGGCTCAGCCGAGATGCTGTCGGCGGAGTGCTCCACGAGCATGACGGCACCGCAATGCGCCGGCTCAACACACCCCTGACGCTCCCGCGCACTATCTCATCCGCCCGGACGGACACCTCGCCTACCGCGCCACCTGCACCGACCTGTCCGGCCTCCATCGCCTCCTCACCACGTGGCTTACCCCGGGCGAGCCGTAGCTCGCGGCTGCGGCTGCGCAGTACGAGCCCGAGCCTGGGCCGCCGCCATCCGTGGATCCTGCCCGTGGATCCAGGCACGCAGCGTCGTCCCGCCAGTGCGAGTCGTGCTCGGCGTTGGGGGCCACGGCCGACAGCAACAACTTCAAGGCCCAATCGCGATGGCCGGGTCCACTATGGAGTTATCAAAGATCACACCCACGAGGCCCACCACGCGGTCGGCGACAGGAGCAGCGTCACCGACGGTCTCCGGGTGAAGGCCGTCGGTCGCGATCGTGACGCGGCAGTTCTTTCGTCGCTGAGATCCGCAGGCTTGGCGGTAGTCTGGGGTCCGAGCAGGTGTTGGGAGCCGCATACCGGACCGTGACCGTATCCGACATCACGGGACGGACAGATCTGTGTGCTATTCCCCGGGGGCACCCACACTGCGACCCCTCTGACCTGCGAGTTTGCGGGCTCAACCCCAGCCGCCGCCTGTTGGCAGGCGCCTGACCTGCGGATATGGCTCACAGGTTGGTGCACCTGGCGCTCGCTTACTCGAACCGCTCCGACCTGCTGGAACGACTCCAGGAAGCTTTGGCAAGGCTGGGGAGGGGTGGTGTGCCGGGCGCGGTTTCCGCCGCTGTCGAAAGGGCGCGCCGTCGCCGCTCGGGTGGTGTGCCTGATGACCGCGAGTATCGAGCTGGCGAAGCTTCCCGCTATCCCGCTTGGCCCGGCTGACACCTGTGCACCCATGGCGAGTGCTTGCCCCCGGCTCGCGCTGTCCTCGGCCTAGCGTGAGGTGGCCGACTCGTGGTAGGGGGTGTTCTGACTGCCCTGATGGGGTACGGCCGACCCTGGGATTATGTTGATCACGCCGCCAGCCTGGTCGCCATGACGTGGGATGTTGTGGCCCGTGCGGTGGTCTACGCCCATGAACAGGGCGGCACCTAGTCCATCATCGCCGAAGCCCTCAACGTCTGGCCCGCACCGCTACTTATCTCATCAATCACAGCGCGAACACGACCGAACGGAGCGCAACGCATACACAGCCCGCAA
>DASRRF010000133.1:0-1915 GCA_035695905.1 Micromonosporaceae bacterium
GGAGACCGTGGGACTGGCGGTGAAGTTCTGCTCGGCGGCCACCCGCCCGGCGAGGTCCGGATGCGTGCTGTCCACCCCGGTGTCGAGCACCGCGACGCGGACGCCGGCGCCGGACAGTCCGGCCGCCCACGCGGCCGGCGCACCGATCTGGGTGAGGTTCGGGTCGAGGGTGGCCGGTTTGCCCGCCGGATCGACGGCCGCGGCGTGCACGGGTGTGTCCAGCCAGACGTGGGTGACCCCGGCCGGCATGGTGGACAGTGCGGCGCCGAAGCTCACAGCATCCACTTTGGACAGTCGGGTAGCCGCACCGTGGATGCTCGGCAGCGGGCGGTCGACGCGCAGGGCCGCACTGCCGACCGAGGTCGTGCCCACCGAGGTCACGCCGGCCCGGCCGCGGTGCTGGACGATCAGCGGCAGCGTCGGGGTGTGCGCGTCGTCGTAGCCGGCCCGGATCAGCGCGGAGACGTCGAACAGCTGCGGGTCGAGCAGATCCGGGAGAAGCCGGATCACGTCGCTCGGGATCACCCGCAGATCGCCACCGGCGTACGAGGTCTGGAAGCTGGCGTGCCGGCCGGGCCACCGGGCCGGGTCGATCGTGGCGGCCTGCCGGCCACCGGCGGTCGCGGTCACCGTCACCCGGTCGCCGGTCAGCAGCGTCACCGTGACCGGCGCGCCGGCCGGGCCAGGCGGGGCCGGTTGAGCGGCCGCGCCGCCCGCCGGGGCCAGCAGTATGACGAGAGAAACCGCGAATGCTGACCCGAGCCGCCGCTGTGTGCGCATGCCCTCCAGTAAGCCGCACGGCGCCGGCTGGCGCAATCGATGAATATCTCCGTCTACCCGAGCAGCTCGCGCCCGTCGAGGTGGCGTACCGGCCCGGTGGAGTCCAGCAGCGCCAGGGCGCCGGCCCAGTCCGCGCCGCCGTCCAGGTCGACCAGCGCCGGCTCGGCCGGCACAGCCGGCTCACCGGTCCAGCTCAGCAGCCTCGGCGGCGCGTCCGGCGGGCTCACCACCAGCTCGGTCATCGGCTTGCGCAGACCGCAGCCGGCCGCCTTGAGCAGCGCCTCCTTCCTGGTCCAGTAGACGAAGAAGCCGCGCAGTGCCGCCGCCGGGTCCGCGGATACCAACTGCTCCTGCTCGGGTACGGAGAGCACCAGGCGGTACAGCGACTCGGTCTTCAGCCCGGGCCGGATCCGTTCGATGTCCACCCCTACCCGGCCGGCCCGGCTGAACGCGACCAGTACCCGCTCCGCGGAGTGGCTGACCGAGATCTCCAGGTCCGTGCCGATCGCCAGCGGCCGGCCGTGCGGACCGCCGCAATGCGGGCAGGTACGGCGTACCGGTACATCGGCCGGTGCGCAACCGAGGTACCTGGCCAGCGCGAGCCGGATGACGGCGGCGCCGACGGTGAACCGGTCCCGTTCGCCCCGCGCGGCGTTCGCCAGCGGCCGGAACCGGGCCGCGCGTTCGGTCTCGACCTCGTCGAGCACCCGCAGGTGCCGTTCGGGCAGGGTCTGCGTCTCGGCCCACCAGACATCACACCCGCCGGGCGGCAGCTCGTGCACGGTCGCCATCCTAGCCAGCCGGTACGCATCTATGGCGGTGAGTCTCTGCCCGTGAGAGTGTGTGGTCTATGTCTGCGCGTCTACGAGTCTCCGCCGGGCTCATCGCGATCGGCACGATCGTCGCGCTGCCCACACCGGCACACGCCGCCACCACCGGCACCGAGCCGGTGTACGACTACACCGAGGCGATCCGCGAGCAGGTGTTCGTCGAGAGCACCGTGGACAGCGACGCGGACGGCCGCCGGGACCGCGTCGCGGTCCGCATCATCCGGCCGCGGGAGACCCAGGACGGGCTTCGGGTACCGGTCATCTTCCAGCCCAGCCCGTACTACGCCGGGCTCAACGACGTACCC
>DASRRF010000134.1:0-4986 GCA_035695905.1 Micromonosporaceae bacterium
GCCAGCGTGCGCCGGCGGTGCACCTGTGGCGCCAGCCCGACCTGGGCGTACGTGAGCACCGCCCCGTGGAAGTCCGTCGAGGAGTGCACGTCGGCGTTGCGGAACGCGGCGTCGAGCTGGATGCCGACCCGGTCCGCCGCCGCCGACCACTGGTTCTTCAGATGCTCCGTCGGGGTCACCACGGTGATCGCGTCGACCGACCCGTCACCGAGCAGTTCGGACGCGATACGCAGGGCGAATGTCGTCTTGCCCGCGCCCGGGGTGGCCACCGCGAGGTGGTCCTCCGCGCGCCGGCGCAGGTACTCCACCAGCGCCCGGCGCTGCCATTCGCGCAGCGGCGGCCCCTGCTCAACCAAAGACAGCGCCCTCCATGCAAGAAGCCCCCGGGTCGGTCGACCGCGAAGGCACCCATAGCTTAGCGGCGCGGCGGTGCCGCGACGGGCGCGGACCAACGGCGGCGCAACGCGATCAGGCGCAAACCAAAGATCAATGCGGCGGTACCGAGCATGAGCACCGGCCGGTGGGCGTCGAGACGGACCAACCCGACCACCGCCAGCGCGCCGATCAGCGACGCGACCGCGTAGAACTCCCGCCGCAGGACCACCGGGATCTCGCCGACAAGCAGGTCGCGGGCGAGGCCGCCACCGATGCCGGTGAGCATGCCGATGAGCGCGGCGCCCGGCTCCGGTACGTGCGCGTCCAGGGCGGTGACCGTACCGGTGACGGTGAACAGCGCCAGCCCGGCGGCATCCAGCACGAGTACGGTCTTGCGCAGCCGGGCGAGCTGCGGATGCAGCCAGAACACGGCGAGCGAGGTGGCCGCCGCCACCGCCGGGTACCGCCAGTTCGCGAACGCGAGCGGCGGTACGGAGTCGATCACGAGGTCACGGACTATCCCGCCACCGAGGGCGGCCACGAAGCCGACGAACGCCACGCCGAACAGGTCCAGCCGCTTCTCCACCGCGGCGGACCCGCCGGAGGCTGCGAACACGGCGACGCCGGTCAGGTCGGCGGCGAGCAGGGCGGTACCGGCATTGGTCACCGCCGCAGGTTAGGGCGGGAATCACTCCCAGGCGAGGAACCTCTCGTCCGACTCGAAGATCTCTTTGCACTCCGGGCAGACCGGGAAGCGCTGCGGGTCGCGCGACGGCACCCAGATCTTGCCGCAGAGCGCGCGGACCGGGGTACCCTCGATCATCGCCTGCATGATCTTTTCCTTCGGCGCGTAGTGCGCGAAGCGCTCATGATCACCCTCGTCAAGCCGGTAGTCGGTGCGCTCTTCGAGGATGGTGCCGCGGTCGGGCTGCGGGGCCGATGGTGTGCTCACCCGTCCAGTGTCGCAGGCCCGGTCAGCGGCCGCCGCTACAGCGTGGCCCGAGCCGGTCCAGCGGCCGGCCGGTCGCCGGGTCCAGCCGGAGCTGCCAGGTCCCGTACGACGTGACGATCTGTACCTCGTCATGCCCCAGGAACGACGCGGTGACCTCGCCACAGGCGATGCCCAGCGCACCCCGGTCCCGGGTGGCCAGCCCTCGGCCGGACCAGATGTGCAGCTGGCGGTCGTCCCTGCCGTGCAGCACCACGACGACCGAGCGGTCCTGGTCGGCGCTGCGGGCAATCACATCGGTCTGCACGCTGAACGCGCCACCCACCAGCCCCCAGGACAACAGGCCGAGCACCAGCGCCACCGCGGAGACCACCCGGACGATGCCGCGCCGGGCCTGGGTGGCCTCGTTGCGGATCGGGGCGAGCAGCCAGGACGCGAGCAGGGTCAGCGCGGCGACCATGGCGAGCCCGAACGTCGGGTTCCCGAACGAGCTGGTGAGCACGACGGAATCCCACGGATTCCACGTACCGAGTGCGAAAAGTACCAGCAGGGTTGCCGCCGCGGTGGCCACGAGCACACCCGCGATCCGACGGACCACTGGGTGAACCCGGACTTCGCGGCGGGAGTCGAGGTCGGTCACGCCTCGATCCTGCCAATGCCGGTCCACCCCGGCGCAACTGATTAATGTGATCGTTGTGAACGAGCTGCGGTACGGCGCCGAGGTTGCCGCGGCCCGGGCCGCCGGGCGGCCGATCGTCGCGCTGGAGAGCACGATCATCGCGCACGGCCTGCCCCGCCCGGACAACCTGCGGGTGGCCCGGGAGATCGAGGACGTGGTACGCGGGGCCGGCGCGGTACCGGCCACCATCGCAATGTTCGGCGGCGAGCTGCACGTCGGCCTCGACGATGCCGAGCTGGTCCGGCTGGCGACCGCGGACCCGGTGGCGAAGCTGTCCGTGCGGGATCTGGCCGTGGCCGCGGCGGCCGGGGTGGACGGCGCGACGACGGTGGCCGCGACCAGCGCGGTGGCCGCGGCGGCGGGCATCGAGGTCTTCGCGACCGGTGGGCTGGGCGGGGTACACCGGGACGCGGCGGCCAGCTTCGACGAGTCCGCGGATCTCGGCACGCTGGCCCGTACCCCGATCACGGTGGTCTGCGCCGGGGTCAAGTCCATTTTGGACGTCGGCGCGACGCTGGAACGGCTGGAGACGCTCGGTGTCGCCGTCGTCGGGTACGGCACCCGACGCTTCCCCGGCTTCTACCTGACCGACAGCGGGTTCGCGGTGGACTGGTCGGTGGACTCCCCCGCCGCGGTCGCGCGGATCGTGCTGGCCCGGCGGGCTCAGTCCGTACACTGTGGAGGGTTGGTTGTTGCTTATCCACTGCCACCTGACGAGCAGTTGGACCCGGCGCTGCACGACGAGACTCTCGCAAGTGGACTGTCCATAGTGGAACGCGAGGGCGTCAGCGGCACGGCGGTGACGCCGTTCCTGCTGGCCCATTTCCACCGGGCAACGGGTGGCCGCAGCCTCGACGTGAACGTACGCATCATCCTGCGCAACGCGGCGCTCGGTGCCGGCATCGCGGTCGCCCTCGGGCAGTCATGACCGTACCCTCCCGCGGCGACGCGGTGCCCTCCCGCGGCGTCGCTGGGCCTTCGGCCTTGACCGACTCCGACGCGATACTGGTCGTCGGCGACGTGGTGACCGACGTGCTGGCGGTGCTGCGCGGGCCGCTCGCGGTCGGATCCGACACCCCAGCCGAGGTCCGGTTCACCGGCGGCGGTTCGGCCGCGAACACGGCGGCCTGGCTGGCCGCGGCCGGCGCGCCGGTAACCCTGGTGGCCACCGTCGGCGCCGACCCGGCCGGCGATGCCCGGCTCGCCGAGTTGGCGGCGGCCGGCGTACGGCTGGCCGTGCGGCGCTGCCCGGATGCGCCTACCGGCACCGTGGTCGTCCTCGCCGAGCCGCACGAGCGCTCGATGCTGAACGACCGCGGGGCGAACCTGTTGCTCGCACCGTCCGATGTGGACAATGTGCTGGCTGGCGCGCGCCACCTTCACCTGTCCGGATATCCGGTGCTGGACGCGCGATCCCGGCCTGCCGGGTGGCACGCGCTGGCCGCCGCGCGGGCGCTGAATATTACGACGAGTGTCGATGCAGCCTCCGCCGATCCGTTGCGCCGGGTGGGCGGTCCGGCTTTCCTTTCCTGGGTACGGGGTACGAACATGTTGCTGGCCAACGTCGACGAGGCGCAGGCGCTGACCGGATCCGGCGCCGGCCCGGCGGAGCTCGCCACCGAACTGCTGGACGCGGCCGAGGTTGCCGTGGTGAAGGCCGGCTCCGGCGGGGCCGTGTGGGCGGACCGGTCCGGGCGGGTGATCGCCGTACCGGCCGAGCCGGTGACCGTGGTGGACCCGACCGGCGCGGGTGACGCGTTCGCCGCCGGCCTGCTCGCCGCGTGGCTGGCCGGGGCGGATCCGCAATCCGCACTGCGGGCGGGAGTGGCGATGGGTACCAGAGCGGTCGGCGCGGTCGGCGCCCGGCCGCGTGCCTAGCGGGGCTAGGGTTCGGCGTCGATCGTGCGCTCGTCGGAGCGCGGTGCGGGCAGCGCCCGCGGCGGCGGCTCGGGCTCGCGGTGCGACCGGCGGTGCAGCTTGTACGCCAGCCGGTGCTGTTCCTTGGGTGGCCGGTCGTTGGCCAGGATCACCGCGAGCCAGGGCAGCAACACCATCGCCAGCCCGCACAGCGGCAACCAGAGCCAGAGCAGCGGAGCGCGGACCCCGACCAGCACTCCGGCGAGGACCAGGCACAGCGCGCGTAGCGACATCATCAGCACGTACCGGATCTCCCGGCTGCGCAGCTGATCACCCTGGCTGCGCTCGGCGTCGGTAATCAGGACCGGTCGCTGGGCGTGCTTCACCAACCCAGCTTCGCACAACGGCGGATCGGCGGCGCCGACCAAGGCGTGCCACTCCGTACCGGCAAGACTATAGTTGTGGCTATGTCCAGGACTACTCTCAGCGTCCCTTCCGAGGTTCGGGACACGTTTGCGGCCGTAGCTGCGAGCCGCAACACGACCATGCTCGCGTTGCTGGAGGAGGCGGCCCGCCGGCTCGACCGGGAGGAGGCGATGCGGCAGGTCACCGCGTCGTACGAACGGCTCGTCCGGGAGGACCCGGCCGCGTTCGCCGACTACTTCGCCGAGGGCCGGGAGTGGGATGCGCTGGCGGCGGACGGGTTGCCCGACGCGCGCGCCGAGTTCCCGGAGTACAACCCGTGATCCGCCGAGGTGACGTCGTGGAGGCCGATCTGAGCCCGATCGTCGGCCACGAGCAGGGCGGTCGCCGGCCCGTACTGGTTGTCTCCCCGGCCTTGTACAACTCCTGGCCGATCGACATGGCCATCGTCGTACCCATCACGTCGACCGACCGCGGCCTGCGGCATCACGTACCCATCGGCAAGGAGGCCGGGTTGCGCGGCCCCAGCTTCGTCATGCCCGAGTACGTCCGCGCGGTCTCGCAACAGCGCCTCACCGAGCGCCCGCTCGGCTCGGCCTCGCAACGCACGCTCGACGTGACCGAGTGGTGGATCACCAACTTCACCACCGGCGGTTAGCGCTGCTTCGCGGCGGCCTTCATCTCCTGCTTGTACGCGCGCACC
>DASRRF010000135.1:0-6118 GCA_035695905.1 Micromonosporaceae bacterium
CACGTCGCGGGCGTTGCAGCCGTGGTGGCCCAAGCCACCACCGCGCCGGCGCCCGCCCTGGCCGCCAGCGCCGACTCGTACTCCTGGAAGAACGTGCAGATCGCCGGCGGTGGCTTCGTGCCCGGCATCATCTTCAACCAGAGCCAGCAGAATCTCGTGTACGCCCGGACCGACATCGGCGGCGCGTACCGCTGGGACAGCGCCACCGGCCGGTGGATCCCGTTGCTGGACTGGGTTGGCCAGTCGAACTGGGGTTGGAACGGGGTGGTGAGCCTCGCCACCGACAGCGTGGACCCGAACCGGGTCTACGTCGCGGCCGGGATGTACACCAACAGCTGGGATCCCAACAACGGCGCCATCCTGCGCTCCGCCGATCAGGGCAACACGTGGCAGAGCAGCGCGCTGCCGTTCAAGCTCGGCGGCAACATGCCCGGCCGCGGCATGGGCGAGCGGCTCGCCGTTGACCCGAACCGCAACAGCATCCTCTATCTCGGCGCGCCCAGCGGGAACGGGCTGTGGCGCAGCACCGACTCCGGCGTCACATGGGCCAAGGTCGCCAACTTCCCGAACCCGGGCAACTACGTGCAGGGGCCGGGTGATCCGTACCTGGGCGACAACCAGGGGATCGGGTGGGTGACGTTCGACAAGTCCACCGGTACCGCCGGCAACCCGACCCAGGGCATCTACGTGGGCGTGGCGGACAAGCAGAACACCGTCTACCGCAGCACGGACGGCGGCGCGAACTGGCAGCGGATCACCGGCCAGCCGACCGGTTTCATCGCGCACAAGGGCGTGCTGGACCCGGTGAACCACGTGCTCTACATCGCCACCAGCGACACCGGCGGGCCGTACGACGGAGCCAAGGGCGACGTGTGGAAGTACTCCATCCAAAGTGGAGCGTGGACGCAAGTCAGCCCGATCCCGTCGAGCAGCGCGGATGACTACTTCGGCTACAGTGGACTGACGATCGACCGCCAGCACCCGGGCACCATCATGGTGGCGACGCAGATCTCGTGGTGGCCCGACACGATCCTTTTCCGTAGTACGAACGGCGGTGCGACCTGGACCCGGATCTGGGACTGGAACGGCTATCCGAACCGGACGCTGCGCTACACGATGGATATCTCCGCGGCGCCCTGGCTGACGTTCGGCGGCAACCCGCAGCCGCCGGAGGTCGCGCCGAAGCTCGGCTGGATGGACGAGGCGGTGGAGATCGATCCGTTCAACTCCAACCGGATGCTGTACGCCACCGGGGCCACCATCTACGGCACGACGAACCTGACGAGCTGGGACTCCGGGGCGCAGATAGCGATCCGGCCGATGGCCGCCGGGCTGGAGGAGACCGCGGTGCTCGATCTGATCAGCCCGCCGTCCGGCGCCCCGCTGGTCAGCGCGCTCGGCGACATCGGCGGGTTCCGGCATGACAACCTTGACGCCGTACCGCCGACGATGTTCCGGCAGCCCAACTTCACCAGCACAACGAGCCTGGACTATGCGGAGTTGAACCCGAACATCATGGTCCGGGCCGGCAACTTCACCGACGCGGACCGCCCGAACGACAGCCACGTCGCGTTCTCCACCGATGGCGGCGCGAACTGGTTCCAGGGCACCGAACCGGGCGGCATCAACGAGGGCGGCACGGTGGCCGCCGCGGCCGACGGCGGCCGGTTCGTCTGGGCACCGAAACAGGCCGGCATCCCGGTGCACTACTCGGTCGGCTTCGGCAACTCGTGGACCGCGTCGCAGGGCGTACCGGCCAACGCGGTTGTCGAGTCGGATCGGGTCAACCCGCAGAAGTTCTACGCGTACTCCGGTGGCACGCTCTACCGCAGTACCAACGGTGGCGGAAGTTTCAGCGCGGCCGCGACCGGGTTGCCGGCCGGTGCCGGGCACCTGAAGTCGGTGCCGGGCCGGGAGGGCGACCTCTGGCTGGCCGGTGACACCGGGCTGTTCCACTCGACCGACTCCGGCGCGTCGTTCGGCCGGCTCGGCAACGTGGCCAAGGCAGTCAACGTCGGGTTCGGCAAGGCCGCGCCCGGCCAGGCGTACCCGGCGGTCTTCGCGGTCGGCACGATCGACGGCACCGCCGGCGTGTTCCGGTCCGACAACGCGGGCAGCACCTGGGCGAGGATCAACGACGACCGGCACCAGTACGGCAACATGGGCGAGGCGCTGACCGGCGACCCGCGCATCTACGGCCGGGTCTACCTGGGTACGAACGGGCGCGGCATCCTCTACGCCGACCGGATCGGCGGCGCGACCCAGCCGCCGCCGACCAGCACGCCGCCGCCGACCACCGGGCCGCCGCCGACCACCGGGCCGCCTCCTCCTTCTGGTAAGGCGTGCGCGGCGACCTATCGGGTGGTCAACTCCTGGCCGGGTGCGTACCAGGGTGAGGTGGCCGTCCGCAACACCGGCACGACCGCGACTGCGTCCTGGACGGTGACCTGGACGTTCCCGGACGGGCAGGTGATCTACCAGCTCTGGGCCGGCACCTACAACCAGACCGGTGCCGCGGTGACGGTCCGCAACGAAACCTACAACGGTGTACTCGCACCCGGCGGCTCGACAACGTTCGGGTTCAACGCGAACGCCGGCGGTACGAACTCCGTACCATCCACAGTGGCCTGTTCCGCCACCTAGGTCGCGTCACCGCGGGTATGTCTCTGCGCCATATTTATGGCGCAGAGACATACCCAGCAGAATCGATGCCGCCCCCTTCCGGTCCGCGGGCCGGCGGGCGTCCCCCTCGTGCGGCAGGTATTGACGCGGGCAATATATTGCACTGAGAGTGCAAATAGGGGAGGGCAGCATGACCGAGAACCACGCCCGTGTCGCGATCGTCACCGGGGCGGCCCGCGGCATCGGTGCGGCCACCGCGGCGCGGCTCGCCGCCGACGGCTTCGCGGTGGCCGTACTCGATCTGGAGGAGCAGTTCACCGCGGAGACCGTTGCGCGGATCACCAAGGCCGGCGGGCACGCGCTCGGCGTCGGTGCCGATGTCGCCGACCGGGGCCAGGTCGAGGCGGCGGTGGCCCGGGTAGCGGCCGAGCTGGGGCCACCCACGGTGCTGGTCAACAACGCCGGGGTCACCCGGGACAACCTGCTGTTCAAGATGGCCGACGAGGAATGGGACACGGTCATCGGGGTACACCTCAAGGGCGCCTTCCTGATGAGCCGCGCCGCGCAGGCGTTCATGACGGCGGCCGGCTGGGGCCGGATCGTGAACCTGTCCAGCGTCTCCGCGCTGGGCAACCGCGGCCAGGCCAACTACTCGGCGGCAAAGGCCGGCCTGCAAGGCTTCACCAAGACCCTGGCGATCGAGCTGGGGCCGTTCGGGGTGACGGTCAACGCGATCGCACCGGGGTTCATCGTGACCGACATGACCGCGGCCACCGCGGCCCGGCTCGGCATCGACTTCCAGATAT
This sequence comes from Micromonosporaceae bacterium, assembly GCA_035695905.1. Taxonomy (GTDB): domain Bacteria; phylum Actinomycetota; class Actinomycetes; order Mycobacteriales; family Micromonosporaceae; genus EFPC-2. The sequence goes on from DASRRF010000135.1 coordinate 3,429, forward strand.
TCCAGGAGGCGGCGGCCGAGCAGACCCCGGTGCGCCGGGTCGGCCGGCCGGAGGACATCGCCGGCGTGGTCTCGTTCCTGGTCAGCGACGACGCCTCGTTCGTCTCCGGTCAGGTCATCTACGTCGCGGGCGGTCCCCGTGCCTGACGCCGCGGAAATGGCCGGCCTGGTCGCTAAGTTTCTGAAGACCTATGACCCCAGCGGTACGCCGAGACTGGACTTCCTGCGCGCCCGCTTCGACGCCGGGCTGGCCTGGGTGCACTATCCGGCCGGGCTCGGCGGCCTGTCCGCGCCGCGGACCCTGCAGCCGGTGGTGGACGAGGCGTTCGCCGCGGCCGGTGCGCCGGACAACGAGCCGCGGCGGATCGGCATCGGGCTGGGCATGGCCGCTCCGACGATCCTGCAGCACGGCACCGATGAGCAGCGCCGGCGCTACCTCCGTCCACTGTGGACAGGTGAGGAGGTCTGGTGCCAGCTGTTCAGTGAGCCGGGCGCCGGGTCCGACCTCGCCGCGCTGGGTACCCGGGCGGTGCGCGACGGCGACGACTGGGTGGTGAACGGGCAGAAGGTGTGGACGTCCAGCGCCCATCTGGCCCAGTGGGGGATCCTGGTGGCCCGCACCGACCCGGACGTCCCCAAGCACAGCGGGATGACGTACTTCCTCTGCGACATGACCGCGCCCGGCGTCGAGGTACGGCCGCTGCGCCAGCTCACCGGGGACGCCGAGTTCAACGAGGTGTTCCTGACCGACGTACGGATCCCGGACGGCCAGCGGCTCGGCGACGTCGGGGACGGCTGGCGGGTGGCGCAGACCACGCTGATGAACGAACGCGTGTCGCTGGGTGGTGCGCCGATGCCCCGCGAGGGCGGGATGATCGGCATCCTCGCGGACGCCTGGCGGCGGAACCCGGAGCTGCGTACCCCCGGGTTGCACGACGCGCTGCTGCGGCTGTGGGTGGCGGCGGAGGCGACTCGGCTGTCCGGCGCGCGGATCCGCCAGCAGCTCGCCGCCGGGCAACCCGGGCCGGAGGGCTCCGCGGTGAAGCTCGCGTTCGCCACGCTCAACCAGCAGATCTCCGCACTCGAGCTGGAATTCCGCGGCGAAGCCGGCCTGCGGCACGACGAGTGGACGATGCGCCGGGAGTCCACAGTGGACTTCTTCGGGCGTACGCCGACCTACCGCTACCTTCGCGCCCGGGGCAACTCGATCGAGGGTGGTACGTCCGAGATCCTGCGCAACATCATCGCCGAGCGGGTGCTCGGGTTGCCCGCGGAGACCCGGGTCGACAAGGACATCGCCTGGAAGGACCTGCGCAAGTGACCGTTGACCTGCTGTACAACGACGTCGAGGACACCCTGCGGGCCAACCTGCGCCAGATGCTCGCGCAGCGCTGCCCGCACCCGGCGATCCTGGCCCGGAGCGAGAGCGACGAGCCGTACGACATGGAGCTGTGGCGGACCCTCGCGGTCGGGATGGGCCTGGCCGGGCTCGCGATCCCGGAGAAGTTCGGCGGCGCCGGCGCGAGCCTGCGCGAGGTCGCCGTGGTCTGCGAGGAGCTCGGCCGCGCGGTGGCCCCGGTGCCGTACCTCGGCAGCGCGGTCGTGGCCACCGCCGTACTGCTCGCCATCGAGGACGCGGCGCTGCTCGGCGAGCTGGCGGCTGGATCGCGGACCGCCGCGCTGGCCGTACCGTTCGCCACCCCGCCCGGATCCTTGCCGGCCACAATGGACTCCCTGACCGGCACGATCACCAGCGTCGCCGACGCGCTTGCGGCGGACACACTCCTGGTGCCGGCCGGCGGCGCGCTCTACGCGGTCGATGCGACGGCGGTTGTGCGTACCCCGGTGGTCAGCCTTGACCTGACCCGGCGGCTGTGCGACATCTCGCTGCGCGATGCGCCCGGCCGCCGGCTGGCCGATGGTGACGAAGCCGCGGCCGCGGTGTCGGCCGGCTTGTCCGCGGGCGCCGCGCTGCTCGCCTGCGAGCAGGTCGGCGTCGCGGAGTGGTGCCTGGAGTCCACTGTGGAGTACGCGAAGACGCGGTACCAGTTCGGCCGGCCGGTCGGCTCGTTCCAGGCGGTCAAGCACCGGCTGGCCGACGTCTGGGCCGGGTTGACGCAGGCCCGCGCGGTCGCCCGGTACGCGGTTGCCTGCCTGGCCACCGGCGATCCCGACGCGACCGTGGCGATCGCACTGGCGCAGGCACACTGCTCGCCGGTCGCCACCAACGCCGCCGAGGAGTGCGTGCAGCTGCACGGCGGCATCGGCTTCACCTGGGAGCACCCGGCGCACCTCTATCTCAAGCGGGCCAAGGCAGACGCGATCGCCTTCGGTACGCCGGACCGGCACCGGGCCACCCTCGCCCGTCTCGTTGACCTGGAGAGCTGAATGGACACAGTAGACAGTCCAGTTGCGATAGTCACCGGAGCGAGTCGCGGGATCGGCCTGGCCATCGCGCAGGCACTGGTCGCACGGGGGGACCGGGTCTGCATCACCGGGCGCAACGCCGAGCCGCTCGACGAGGCGGCCAAGAACCTGGGCGGCGCCGTACTCGCGGTGGCTGGCAAGGCACATGACGAGGCGCACCAGGAAGACGCGGTGCAGCGGACGCTGGACGCGTTCGGGCGGATCGACTTCCTGGTCAACAACGTGGCCACGAACCCGGTCTTCGGCCCGGTACTGGACAGCCCG
>DASRRF010000136.1:0-8220 GCA_035695905.1 Micromonosporaceae bacterium
GAGGACGCCGCGGTCGCGTTGCTGCACTCCCCGCTGGGCGGCGCCGATCCGCTGGCCGAGCGGCGCCTGCGGCAGGGCCTGCGCGCGCTCGCGCAGGCCGCCGGTGATCGGCGGACCTCCGGTGAGCTGCTGGTCGACGCGCTGCGCGACCCGACCGAGCTGGCCGCGGTCGAGCGCCGTTGGGCCGCGCCGGCCAAGGCGGTGGCCGGGCTGCTCGGACTCGCGGCGAGCACGGCCGCCCGCCCGGCGGCGACCGTCGAGGACGTGCTGTGGGCGGTGTGGCGGGCCAGCGGCCTCGCGGAGCGCTGGGGCAGGGCGAGTGCCAGTACGAACGCCGGTGGAGCCGGCGCGGACGAGCACCGGGCGGCCGCCGCCGACCGGGATCTGGACTCGGTCGTGACGCTGTTCGACGCGGCGGCCCGGTTCGCCGACCGGCTGCCGGGCGCGCGCACCGAGGTCTTCCTCGATCACGTGCTCGGGCAGGACCTGCCGGCCGACTCGATCGCGCCGACCGCCGACCGCGGCGAGGCGGTCCGCATCCTCACCGCGCACGCGGCCAAGGGCTCGGAGTGGGACGTGGTCGCGATCGCCGGCGTGCAGGAGGGCGTCTGGCCGGACCTGCGGCTGCGCGGGACGCTGCTCGGATCCGAGACGCTGGTCGACGTGGCCGCGGGCCGGGTGTCGCAGGGTCCGGGCGTGTTCGCCGCCGGGCAGACCGTGGCGCTGCTGGACGAGGAGCGCCGGCTGTTCTACGTGGCGGCGAGCCGGGCCAGGCGGCGGTTGCTGGTCACCGCGGTCGCCTCCGGCAGTACGGGTGAGGCCGACGGCGAGGAGCAGCCCAGCCGGTTCCTCGACGAGATCGCGCGGGCGGCCAGCCCGCCGGCCGAGCAGGACGGGACCGACGAGCCGGCGGAACCCCCCGACCAGCCCGACGTCCGCTCGCCGACCCGGTTGCCGCGCGCGCTGACCCTGCCCGCGCTGGTCGCCGAGCTGCGTACCGCGGTCACCGATCGAGGCAGCAGCCGAGCCCGGCGGCACGCGGCCGCCGGCCAGCTCGCCGAGCTCGCCGCCGCCGGCGTACGCGGGGCCGACCCGGACGACTGGTGGGGACTGCGCCCGCTCTCCGACGACCGGCCGCTCGGCGACCCGGAGCAGCCGGTCACCGTTACTCCGTCCACTGTGGAGAGTGCGCTGCGCTGCGGGCTGCAGTGGTTGCTGCGCAAGCACGGTGGCGACGCACCGGCAACCGCGCAGCAAGGCATCGGCAACCTGGTACACGAGGCGGCGATGCTGGCCGACGACGCCGCGCTGGACCAGGCCGCGCTGGCCGAGCGGTTGGCGGCGTACGTGGCGCAACGGTTCGACGCGATCGAGCTGGCCGCGAAGTGGCTGGCCGAGCGCGAGCGGGGCCGGGCCGACCGGATGCTCGACAAGCTGGTGGCCTGGCTGGCGGCCAATCCCCGGCAGGTGGCCGCGATCGAGCGGGACTTCCTGGTCGAGCTGGACGACGGCGTACGGCTCAAGGGGCGGGTCGACCGGCTGGAGGTGGACGCGGACGGTCGGCTGGTCGTGGTGGACCTCAAGACCGGGGCGTCCAAGCCGACCGCGGCCGAGGTCGCCGAACACCCGCAGCTCGGCGCGTACCAGGCCGCGGTGGAGGCCGGGGCGTTCGACGACGTGGGTACCGAGTCCGGCGGTGCGGCGCTGGTCCAGCTCGGCGACAAGGCCAAGACCGTTGCCGAGCAGGCGCAACCGCCGCTGCGCGAAGCGGCGGATCCCGGCTGGGCGCGCAAGGTCGTCCGGCGGGCGGCCGACACGATGGCGGCGTCCACGTTCGAGGCGGTGGCGAACGCGAGCTGCCGCACCTGCCCGGTCCGTACCGCGTGTCCCATCTCCGGAAAGGGCCGCCAGTTATGACACTGACGGATGGGTTTCGCACGGTCCGGGCCGACGCTGGACCGCGGTACACCCCGCAGGAGCTGGCTCATCTGCTCCGACAGCCGCCGCCGACCGCGGAGCAGATCGCGGTGATTTCCGCCCCGGTGGCCCCGTTGCTGGTCGTCGCGGGTGCCGGTTCGGGCAAGACGGAGACCATGGCGGCCCGGGTGGTCTGGCTGGTGGCCAACGGGCACGTACGCCCGGAGCAGATCCTCGGCCTGACGTTCACCCGCAAGGCGGCCGGCGAGCTGGCCCACCGGGTACGCATGCGGCTGGGCCAGCTGGTCCGCCGGCTGGGCCGCGACGACATGGTGGCCGGCGAGCCGACGGTGGCCACCTACCATTCGTACGCCGCCCGTATCGTCACCGAGCATGGGCTGCGCGCCGGATTCGAGCCGTCGGCCCGGCTACTCACCGAGGCGGCCTGCTGGCAACTGGCCGACGCGGCGGTACGCACGTACGGCGGCGACATGTCCGATGTGGACAGTGCGGTGTCGACGGTCATCGACGCGGTGCTGCACCTCGCATCCGAGCTGGCCGAGCACCTGCGTGGGCCGGCCGAGCTGGCCGCCTGGACCGGCCGGTTCTTCGCCCAGGTCGACGCGGCGCCGGGCCGGCGGTACGCGGACGTCCAGCGGGTACTGGACCGGCAGAAGGCCCGGCTCCAACTGCTGCCGCTGGTGCGCCGCTACGACGAGCGCAAGCGCGCGCTGGAGGCGATGGACTTCGGTGACCAGCTCGCCCGTGCGGCCGAGGTCGCGCGGGACCACCCCGAGGTGGGCGAGATCGAGCGGGACCGGTTCCGGGTGGTGCTGCTCGACGAGTACCAGGACACCAGCCACGCCCAGGTGGTCCTGCTGCGGGCGCTGTTCGCCGGCGGCCATCCGGTCACCGCGGTCGGCGATCCGTGCCAGTCCATCTACGGCTGGCGCGGCGCGTCGGCCGGCACACTCAAGCGTTTCCCGACCGATTTCCCGTCCGGCCCGGACGGCCCGCGCGAGCCGGCGCGCGAGCTGACGCTGAGTACCAGCTGGCGGAACCGGCCCGAAATCCTCGATATCGCCAACGCGCTGTCCGCCCCGCTGCGTGCCGCCGGCGCCCGGGTGGCCCGGCTGGTACCGGCGCCGCGGGTCGCCGCGACGGTCGGCTCGGCCGCGACTGTCCACTGTGCACTCCTGGAGACCTACGCCGACGAGGCGGCCTGGATCGCCCGGCGGATCGCCGCGGCCTGGCGGGAGTCGGCCGGGGTCGGCCCGGCCACGCCGATCGCCAACGTCCCGATCGGCCAGCGCCCCACCACCGCGGTACTGATCCGGGTCCGCAAGCAGATCCCGGCGCTGGACGGCGCCCTGCGCGCGCTCGGCCTGCCGGTCGAGGTGGTCGGCCTGGGTGGCCTGCTCGACACGGCCGAGGTCCGCGATGTGGTGGCCACCCTGCAGGTGCTCGCCGACCCGACCCAGGGTGGCTCGCTGCTGCGCCTGCTCACCGGCCCGCGCTGGCGGATCGGCCCACGCGACGTCGTTGCGCTGTACCGGCGGGCGGTGGCCATCGCGCAGGCCAGGCGCGCGGCGGCGGTCGAAGAGCCGGAGGCCGGTCCGATGCCGGACCGGCTCGACGAGGCCAGCCTGGTGGAGGCGCTGGACGACCTCGGCACCCCGGATCGGTACTCGGCCGGGGCGTACCGCCGCTTCGGTGCGCTCCGCGACGAGCTCAGGCACCTGCGCGCCCGGCTGGACCAGCCGCTACCCGACCTGATCGCCGACGTGGAGCGCACGATCGGCCTGGAGGTCGAGGTGGCCACCCGGGCCGGGGACGCTGGGCTGGCCCGCGGCCACCTCGACGCGCTCGGCCACGTCGCGGCCCGGTTCGCCGCGGAGGCCGAGGGGCCAACCCTGACCGCGTTCCTCGCGTTCCTGTCCGCCGCCGAGGACGAGGAGCGCGGGCTGTCTCCCGGCGAGGTCGAGGTCGTCGAGGGCGCGGTGCAGATCCTCACCGCGCACGCGGCGAAGGGGCTGGAGTGGGACGTGGTCGCGGTCGCCGGCCTCACCGAGCAGCAGTGGCCGCCGCCGAGCACCGGCACCGACCACTGGCTGCGCGGGCTCGGTGTCCTGCCGTTCCCGCTGCGCGGCGACGCGGACGAACTGCCCGCGTTGGAGCTCACCGGCGTCGCGGACCAGAAGGACGTCGAGTCGGCCCGCCGGGCCTTCGAGGACGGCTGGCGCGAGCACGACACGCGGGAGGAGCGGCGGCTCGCGTACGTGGCGGTGACCCGCCCGCGCCGGCTGCTGCTGTGCTCCGGCTACTGGTGGGGGGAGGGGCTGATCCGGCCACGCGGTCCGTCGCCGTTCCTCGCCGAGGTGCACGCGCGCTGCCTGGCCGGCACCGGCGTGGTGGACGAGTGGACGGCTCCGCCCGCACCGGACGCGGTGAACCCGACCGCCGAGCAGGTGGCCCGGGCGACCTGGCCGGCCGATCCGCTCGCCGACCGCCGGACCGCGGTGGCCGAGAGTGCCGCGCTGGTGCGCGCGGCCATGGGTGGGCGGCTGGGCGCCGCCGGCGAGCCGCTGCCCGTCGAGGTCACCGAATTACAGCGCTGGGAGTACGAAGTAGAGCTGCTCCTCGCCGAGCGTGCCCGGCGCCGGCAGCGCGAGGGCGCCCGGGTGGTGCTGCCGGCGCATCTGTCGGTGTCCCAGCTCGTCACGCTGCGCCGGGATCCGGCCGCGCTGGCCCGATCGCTGCGCCGCCCGATGCCTGCCCCGCCGGATCCGTACGCCCGTCGGGGCACCGCGTTCCACGCCTGGCTGGAGCAGCGCTTCGGCGGGGACAGCCTGCTGGACGTCGACGAGCTGCCCGGCGCGGCCGACCTCGACGCCGCGCCGGACGACGAGTTCGCCGAGCTGCAGGAGCGGTTCCTGGCCGGCGAGTGGGCCGACCGTACGCCGGTCGCGGTCGAGGTGCCGTTCGCGACCACGATCGCGGGCGTGGTGATCCGCGGGCGGATGGACGCCGTGTTCGCCGATGGCGACGGCGGGTTCGATGTGATCGACTGGAAGACCGGCCGGCGCCCGAGCGGTGCCGACGCGGCCGCGGCCGCCGTTCAGCTCGCCGCGTACCGGCAGGCCTGGGCCGCACTGGCCGGGATCCCGCCGGAACGGATCCGGACCGGCTTCTACTACGTACGGGAGCAGGTCACCGTACGCCCGGCGGACCTGCTCGACGCCGACGGGCTGGTCGCGCTCGTGGCCGATTTGCCGCAGGTTGACGGCGACTCCGGCTGACCTGCTTCACTGATGGGTGGATGAGCAACCGACCGGCGCCTGATACCGGCTCGTGGCGTGCCGGCATCGTCACGCGGCCCGATGACGGCTGGACGCCGGAGGCACCGCCGGCCGGCGCGGCACCGGCCACACCGGTGTGGGATCACCGGCGGCGGGATCGCCGTACCCTGCTGTGGTTCGGCGGGGCGGCGGGAGCCGTCGTGGCCACCGGCATCGTGGTGCTGCTGGTGCTCGTGTTCACCGGCGACCACACCCCGTTGCACCCCCGGTACGCCACACCGCCGGACATCCGGCCGCCGCTGGCCCGGCTGTGCCCGCCACCCAGCGGCGCGGTGGCGGAGCCGAGCACCGGCGCACCGCTACCGATCCCGGCCGGCCCGCGTACGGTGCACCCCGACGCGGGCATCTCCTACCGCGAGTACGGCGAGCCCTGGCTGCCCTGGCACGCCTACTGGGCCCGGGGCACACTGGAGGTCGCGTACTCGGTGGGCCAGCAATTCGTCACCGAGGTGTACGAGAACGGCACCTACCACGCGACGATCCTGTCCGGCAAGGTGCCGGCGACGGTGAACGACGCGGTCACCATCGACCTCGCGTGCACCGGCCGGCAGGTCGCCGCGGACATGCGCGCCTCGTACTACCCGCAGCCGAACGAGCTGGAGCCGCTGCGTGACGAGCAGCGCGTACTCGGTGGCCGGCCGGCCTGGGTCAGCACGTTCCGGCTGCACTTCCACGAACCCGGGCTCACCGCGACCAGCGAGCTGGTTGCGGTTGCCCTGATCGACGTCGGGCGCTCGGACGCCGCCGTACTGTACGTCTCCATCCCGGGTACCCACAGCCAGTACGACTGGGTGGTCGAGGACGTGCTGCGCTCGGTACGGCCCACCTGACCGCGGCACCGGCACCGCAGCGCCCGCGGACTGCGCGGCGGCCGCGCCACCGCTACCCTGACGCGATGACGCGAAGAGCCGTCGCGGCACTCGGCGCGGTGGTCGCCACCCTCGTGCTGCCGGCCGCACCGGCGTACGCCGACGGCATCCGCGACTCGCAGTGGCATCTGAGCTTCCTCGACGTGGTCGGCGCGCAGCGGCACAGCATGGGCGTGGGGGTCACGGTCGCCGTCGTGGACTCCGGCGTCGACCCGCGGCATGCCGATCTGGAGGGCAGCGTGCTGCCTGGAATCGAGGTCACAAGCGGCACCGGCGCGGAGTCCGATGTGGACGGTCGCGGTACCGGCCTGGCCGGGCTCATCGCCGGGCACGGGCACGGCGCCGCGCGCTCCGGTGGCCCGGACGGCTCGGACGGGGTACTCGGCATCGCGCCGCGGGCGCGCGTACTGCCGGTGGCGATCACCAGCCGGCCGGGCCAGTTCGGCGACCCGGATGTGCTGGCCGACGGCATCGACGCGGCCGTCGCCGCCGGTGCGTCGGTGATCTGCGTCGGCCGTGGGCTGCCTCCCAGCCCCCGGCTGGAACAGGCGGTGGCGAACGCGGTACGGGCCGGCGCGGTCGTGGTGGCTCCGCTGGCCAACCGCCGCGGCGACGGCTTCCTGGCCTGGCCGGCCAGCTACCCGGGGGTGGTCGCGGTGGCGCCGGTCGACCGTACCGGCGCGCTGGTGATCCCAGCGGCCCCGGTGGCAGCGCCGTCCGCGGCGCCGTCGGAGCGCCCGGCCGGCACCGTGGCCGGGGCGACGATCGCCGCGCCCGGGACCGACCTGGTCACCACGGACGCCGGCGGCGGGTACCGGATCGACGCCGGTACCGGATCGGCGGCCCTGGTCGCCGGCGTTGCCGCGCTGGTACGGGCGCGCTTCCCGCAACTGTCCGGCGCCGAGGTGATCCGCCGGCTCACCGTGACCGCCACGGACCGCGGCCCGGCCGGCCCCGATCCCGGGTACGGCGCCGGCCTGGTCAACCCGACGGCCGCGCTGACTCAGGCCGTACCCGTGCTGGCTGTGCCGGAACCGACGACGAGGCCGAGCCCGACCGCGGCGCCGCGCCCGACGGAGACTGCGGCCACTCCCGCGCCGGCCGTGCCTCCGGGTCCGGCGGACACCGGACTGCCCGCGTTCGACAGCCGCGACTGGCGGCGGTGGTTGGTGGCGGTACCGCTGCTGGTGTTCCTCGCCGGATTGGTCTGGTTCGCCACCCGCGGCCGGAAGGCGGTCTCCGCGCGTTAGGGTCGCAGGGTGCCACGGACAAGAACGAGGATCCCCGCCACCAGGTACCCGGTCGAGCGGTTCACTCTGGACAATGGGCTGCGCGTTGTCCTGGCCCCCGATCGCAGCGCCCCGGTGATCGGCATCGCGGTCGTCTACGACGTGGGGATCCGCTCCGAACCGGACGGGCGCACCGGCTTCGCGCACCTTTTCGAGCACCTCATGTTCCAAGGCTCGGAGAACCTCGAAAAGCTGGCCCATTTCAGGTACGTGCAAGGGTCCGGCGGAACCTTCAACGGCTCGACCCACCTGGACTACACGGATTACTTCGAAACGATGCCGGCCAATGCGCTGGAGCGGGCGCTGTTCCTCGAAGCCGATCGGATGCGCGGTCCCCGGTTGACCGAGGAGAATCTGCGCAACCAGGTAGACGTCGTCAAGGAGGAGATTCGTGTCAATGTGCTGAACCGCCCGTACGGCGGCTTCCCGTGGCTGAAGCTACCACCGGTGATGTTCGACACGTTCCCGAATGGACACGACGGCTACGGCTCGTTCGACGACCTGGAATCCGCCTCGGTGTCCGACGCGCAGGAGTTCTTCACCCGCTACTACGCGGCCGGAAACGCGGTACTCGCGGTGGCCGGGGATATCGATGTGGCGGGTACGACCGCGCTGGTCCGGCAGCATTTCGGCGATGTGCCGGCCCGCCCGGCGCCGGTCCGGCCGGACTTCGCCGAACCCGACCTGACCGGCGAGCGCCGCGAGGCGTACACGGATCGACTGGCTCCGATGCCCGCGATCGCCGCCGCCTGGCGGGTGCCGGATCCGATCGGCGACTTCGCCGGC
>DASRRF010000137.1:0-1775 GCA_035695905.1 Micromonosporaceae bacterium
GACACTCGCTCCAGGTAGGCGTTGGCCGCCGGGCAGTGTCCGGCATCGCGCCCGCATGCCCCGGTGTCACACAGCCGGCACAGCCAACGGGTGGCGCTCGGGCCGCGGACGAATCCGGCCAACAATCGCGACATGGCCCGGTGCAGCGCGGCCCGCTCACCGGCGGACAGCTGGGCCAGCGCCTCCCCGAGTACGGCTGCCCGCGCTGCCGACACGCGCTGCGCCGCACGCCGCCCAGCCGTGGTCAACTCGATCGCCGTAGACCGGCCGTCCGCGCCCGGCCCGCGGGTCACGTAACCGGCCTGCACCAGCCGATCGACCAGGCGTACGGTGCCCGACGAGGTGAGCCCGAGGACCTGCCGGAGCAGGTCGATGCTCGGCCGGTCGAGGAAGTGGTGCAGGGCGGACAGCGCGGCCGCGGCGGTGCCGGACTGCCCGGCCGCCGCGGCGATCGCGTCGGTGGTGCGGTCGGTCACCACCAGGGCCAGGGCGCCGAGCAGGTTCGCCTCCTGGGTCAGCGCGGCGTCATCGCTCATTCGATGTCGTACGCGAAGGCGTACCGGGGCGATGGGTAGTCCGCCTGGGTCGAGTCGGATGTGAACTCGCCGCGCAGGCCGGCCAGGTCGCCGGTGCCGGATCCGGCCACGACGGTGAACACCGAGCGCGCCACCGTGCCGTCGAACTCGCCGCCGATCTGTACCACGAACGTGCCTTCGCGCCGACCGATCCGGCCGGTCACATTGCCGTAGCCGGTGTACGTCGCGCTGCCGTCGCCGGGGTAGAACATCAGCGACTCCGAGGTCATCTCGCCCTCGATGCCGGCGCCGGCAGGGCCGACCTGGCGGGCTCCGGCGCCGGCGATCCGTTGGGTGATCGCCGCCCGGGTGAACTTCCGCTCCCCAGCCAGCTCCAGGTACGGCTTCTCGTCCCACGATGTGATCTCGAACGTGCCGTCGATGTGTTCGGTCATCGCGAAATCATATGTGTGACTCACGCATATGTCGACCCTGGGCATCACCGCAAATCAATTTGCCGCGCCACGTATCGTCCAGGTGTGGTTGACCTGCCCACGAGGGCGTACGAAGCGGCCGACGCACCGGCGCTCGCGGCCATGTTCAACGAGATCGAGAAGCACGGTGGAGGCCATCCCGGCTATACGCCCGATGAGCTGGACAATTACCTCAATACGGTACTCCGTGATGTGACGACCGACAGCCGGCTGGTGTTCGCCCCCGACGGTGCGCTGGTGGCGGCCGCGCTGACCTGCCCTCCGCCCGAGGGCGGCTTCCGGGCCGATGTCATGGGTGGCGTTCTCCCCCAATGGCGTGGCCGCGGCATCGGTCGCGATCTGCTCGCCTGGCAGCTGGCCCGGGCCACGGACATCAACAACGCGGTCGCGCCGGACGCCCGGTGGGAGATCCACGCGTTCGCGACCATGGGGGATGACGATCCACCGCGGCTCTTCCGGCGCTTCGGGATGACCCCGCTGCGGTACTGGTTCGAGATGGTCGCCTCCACCGCGGATGCACCCGAGCTGGAGCTGCCGGCCGGCCTATGGGTCCTGCCGTACGCCGTCACCTTCGACAAGGAGCTGCATGCCGCGCACATGGACGCGTTCTCCGACCACTGGGGGTACCAGTACCGCAGCTTCGCCGTGTGGTCCAGCCTGACGATCCACTCGGACGGCTTCCTGCCCGAGCTGTCCGTGCTCGCCCTCGACGGCGACGAGCTCGCCGGGTACGTACTGTCCTACAAGGATGCCGATCCCGCCCGAG
>DASRRF010000138.1:0-2405 GCA_035695905.1 Micromonosporaceae bacterium
CCTCGGCATGGGGATCGGCATGGTCGTGCACACCACGGCGGCAACTCTCGGCCTGGCCACATTGCTCCAGAAGACACCGGTGGTGTATGAGGTGATCCGCTATGCCGGCGCGGCGTACCTCGCCTACCTGGGTATCCGGACCTGGCTGAGTAGCACCGCTGAGGCGGATGACATTGACAAGCGCGAAAGGGTACCAATGCCGACCGTGCTGTGGCGGGCGACGGTGACCAACCTGCTCAACCCGAAAATCATTCTGTTCTACGTGGCGTTCCTTCCGCAATTCGTCAACTCACACCTCGGGCACACCACGCTGCAGTTCCTCGTACTAGGCGTGATTTTTGTAATTATGGGACTCATCGCCGATTTCACCGTGGCGATACTCGGTGGCCGGGTCGGCGAGTGGCTGCTCTGGCGCAAGAACGCCCGCGTGACGATCAACCGCGCGGCCGCCGTGGTGTTCGTCGGGATCGCAGTCCGGCTGCTGGTGGCCTGACCGGCCGGGCAGCCAGGCCGGCCCGGAGGCGAGGCCGGCCCGGTGGCCTGACCACGCTCGCGCCTGATCGGCCAAAATATTCCGATTCAGCACTAAATCAACACGCCACGCCGCACCATGAAGGCAGGGCCGGCGCGGGCCGGCCGTGGGATCTGCGCGACGGGGGGCAGCAGTGGGTACGCGACGTACATCCAAGAGTCACAGCACGCTGATGCGGCACGAACTGGCCAGCACCGCGCACCACCTGCACAAGGCGAGCGTGCACGCCGCCGCCGGCGCGGGCAGCGCGGCCAGCAAGGGTTACCTGGCGGCTCGCAACGCCGCCGCGCCGGCCGCCGGCAAGCTGGGCCACGGCTGGCAGAGCACGGTATCCACGCTCGCGCCGCTGGTCGAGGCGGCGACCCACGAGGCGCGTACGGCAAACAAGGCCGCACACAGGCAGCGGGGCAAGGCGAAGGGCGCGAGCCGGCGGTGGGCGTACATCGCCGGTGGGGTACTGCTCGGCGGCGCAGCCGTTGCCGCGGCCGCGTACCTGATCCGGCGCAAGCGGGCGGCCGCGCCGGACGCCGTTGTCGAGGTGGACGTCTACGCGGACGAACCACTCGATCGGGTGGCTCCGGTAGTCAACGACCCGGCTCGGTGAGCGCCGGGCCGACCTCCCGCGACCGGCAGCGCGCGCTCGCCCGGCTCAGTCCGTTCGAGCTGAAGGACGACCTGATTGCGCTCGCCGATCGGGAGACCTCGGCCACCGCGGCCACCCTGTTGAACGCCGGGCGGGGCAACCCGAACTGGGTGGCGCTCACCCCACGGGAGGCGTTCTGGCTGCTGGGCACGTTTGCGGTCGAGGAGTCGCGGCGGGACGTGCTGGCCTGGGCCGAGCGCCGCTGGGGCGCGGAGTTCGCGGCCTGGCTGCGTACCAACCACGAGCCGGTGGACATCGTCTTCCGTTGGCTGGCCGACATAGCGCGGGAGTACCACGACGAGTTCGCTGCCAGCCGACGGCGAGGGACCGGGTGACCGGCGCGACCGCCCCACCGGCCACCGAGGACGAGGTGCTCGGGCTGCTGTCCCGGCTGGTCGACCTGTTGCTCGCGTGGAGCTACGAGGGCACGTTCTCCTGCGAGGAGATCGTGCGAGACGTCGCCAAGCGCTACGGCCACGACGTCGAGGTGAGCTTCCTGCCGGACCTCGCGGTGCTCACCGTCGGCACCCGGACGCTCTCGTTCGCCGGTACGCCGACCGTACCGCCGCTGAACCAGGTCGCCCGGCTGAAGCCGCTGCTCGGCGAGATCGACAGCGGCGCTCTGTCGGCCATGGAAGCCGGCCGGCGGCTGGACCAGATCCGGGCGATGCCGGTGCGCTGGTCCAAGCCCGCACAGGTACTCGGCCTGACCTTGTTCAGCGTCGGCTTCGGAATCTCGGTGCAGTCGACCTGGCAGGAGGTGGCGGTCTCCGCGATCACCGGCATCCTGGTCGGGTTGCTCGTGGTCGCCGGCCAGTCCCGGCCCCGGCTCGCGCTGGCCTCGCCCTTCCTCGCCGCCGTGCTCGTCTCCGGCGTCGTGCTGCTCATCTTCAAGCAGGGATGGCTGGACGGCGGCCCGATCCAGCTGATGGTTCCGGCGCTGTTCTACTTCATCCCCGGCGACGCCCTGGCCGCCGCCACCCTGGAGCTCGTCGACGGCCGGATCACCGCCGGGGCGACCCGCCTGGTCTACAGCCTCATCGTGCTGCTCGTCCTGGCCTTCGGCGCGCTCGCGGCGACGTTCGTGGTGGGCGTACCGCGCAGCGCCGTGTTCGACGTGACGGTGCCGGGCAACCTGGGCGAGTTCGCGGTGTGGGGCGGCTGGGTGCTCTTCACGCTCGGCGTGCTGCTGACGTTCTCGATGGCACCGCGGGACCTTCCGTGGGCGCT
>DASRRF010000139.1:0-3229 GCA_035695905.1 Micromonosporaceae bacterium
GCTGGCGGCCCGCCTGACCGCCGACGGCTGGCAGGTCACCCCCGGTGCCGATGGCGCCGATGTGGTGCTCGTCAACACGTGTGGCTTCGTGGCCAAGGCGAAGCAGGAGTCCATCGACACCCTGCTGGCCGCGACCGACTCGGGCGCCAAGGTGGTCGCCGCCGGCTGCCTGGCCGAGCGGTACGGCCGGGAGCTGGCCGCCAGCCTGCCCGAGGCCGACGCGGTGCTCGGGTTCGACGACTATCCGGAAATCTCCGCGCGGCTCGGCGCGGTGCTGGCCGGCGAGCGGCTGGCCGCGCACACCCCGCGGGACCGCCGCGAGCTGCTGCCGATCTCGCCGGTCGCCCGGCGCGGGTCGGCCACCCCGGTGCCGGGGCACGGCTGGCTTCGCCGGTTCCGGCTGGATTCCGGGCCGGTCGCGTCGCTCAAGCTGGCCAGCGGCTGCGACCGCCGGTGCGCGTTCTGCGCGATCCCGACGTTCCGCGGGGCGTTCGTCTCCCGTACCCCGGACGAGCTGCTCGCCGAGGCCGAGTGGCTGGCCGGCACCGGTGTCCGCGAGCTCGTTCTGGTCAGCGAGAACTCGACGTCGTACGGCAAGGACCTGGGCGAGCACACGCTGCTGGAGCGGTTGCTGCCGCAGCTGGCCGCGGTGTCCGGCATCGTCCGGGTCCGGGTGAGCTACCTGCAGCCGGCCGAGATGCGGCCGGGCTTGATCGAGACGATCGCCGCCACCCCCGGCGTCGCGGCCTACTTCGACCTGTCGTTCCAGCACGCCAGCGAGCCGCTGCTGCGCCGGATGCGCCGGTTCGGCTCGGCGGACCGGTTCCTCGGCCTGCTCGCCGGCGCCCGCGAGGTGGCGCCGCTCGCGGGCGCGCGCAGCAACGTCATCGTCGGCTTCCCCGGTGAGACCCGCGCGGATGTGCAGGAGCTGGTGCGCTTCCTGGAGCTGGCCCGGCTCGACGCGATCGGCGTGTTCGACTACAGCGACGAGGACGGCACCGAGGCCGCCGGGATGTCCGGCAAGGTGGGTGCCGCGACGATCCGCCGGCGGTACGAGCGGATCGCGGCACTTGCCGAGGAGCTGTGCGCGCAGCGCGCCGAGGAGCGGGTGGGCAGTACGGTCGAGGTGCTCATCGATTCCATTGTGGACGGTGAGGTGGAAGGCCGGGCCGAGCATCAGGCGCCCGAGATCGACGGTTCCACCACCCTGGTCACCACGGACGCGTGGCGCCCCGGCGACCTGGTCCGCGCGGTGGTCACCGGTAGCGAAGGGGTGGATCTGGTGGCGGCGCCCACGGGCCTGATCTCGGCAGCCCCGGTCGCGGCGGCCCCGGTCACCGGCACACCCGCGAGCCGGCGGTGACGGCCGAGCAGCGGGCAACCGGTGGCACACCGGCGCCGGTACCGGTGGCGAACGCGGCCAACGCGTTGACCGCCCTGCGGCTCGTGCTCATCCCGATCTTCATCGGGCTCGTGGTGGCCTCCCAGATGACTCATCCCGGCTGGCGGATGCTGGCCTGCGTGGCGTTTTGCGTCGCCTCGCTGACCGACTTCGTGGACGGGTGGATCGCCCGGCGCTGGGGACTCGTCACGCCGTTCGGCAAGGTGGCCGATCCGCTCGCGGACAAGGCGCTGACCGGCACCGCGCTGGTCCTGCTCTCCGCGTACCACCAGGTGGCCTGGTGGGTGACGGCGGTGATCCTGACCCGCGAGATCGGGGTGACGCTGCTGCGGTTCTGGGTCATCCGGCTCGGGGTGATCGCGGCGAGCCGGGGCGGTAAGGCGAAGACGGCGCTGCAGATTCTGGCGATCGCCTGGTACCTGTGGCCGTTCCCGCCGGGGCTGGCCGCGGTGGCGCCGTGGATCATGGCGGCGGCGATCGCGATCACCGTGCTCACCGGGCTGGACTACGCGCTGCGCGCCCTGCGGTTGCGGCGGGCCGGCCGTGGCTGAGCTGGACGTCGGCGGGCTGGATGTCGCCGGGTACCTCGCCCGGCTGGGGGTAACAAACCCCGGCCCACCCTCGATCGAGGCGCTGCGCGTGCTGCACCGGGCGCACGTGGAACAGGTGCCGTACGAGAATATCGAGATACAGCTCGGCCGTCCGACCACAGTGGACCCTCGCGAGTCCGCGGACCGGATCGTCCGGCGGCACCGGGGCGGCTACTGTTTCCACCTCAACGGCGCGTTCGCCGCGCTGCTCGCCGCGCTCGGCTACGACGTGCGCTGGCATGTCGGCGGCGTACAGGGGCGCGGCGATCCGGCGCCGGTCGGCCCGATCGGGAACCACCTCGCACTCACCGTGCACGGGCTGCCCACCCAGGAGTGCCCGGACGGTGTCTGGTTCGTCGACGCCGGCCTGGGAGACGGGTTGTACGAGCCGCTGCCGTTGCGGCCCGGGCTCTTCCGGCAGGGGCCTTTCGAGTACGCGGTAACCGCGTCGGATGTGATCGCCGGCGGCTGGCGGTTCGGGCACGATCGCACCGGTTCGTTCACCGGCATGGATTTCGGGCCGACCGTGGCGGCACCGGCCGACTTCGCGGTGCAGCACGTCCGGCTCTCGACGTCGCCGGAGTCCGGCTTCGTCCGGGTCTGCTCGGCACAGCGCCGCGACGCCACCGGGGTGGACGTGCTGCGCGGACTCGTACTGTCCAGAGTGGACGGACAGGATACGGCGGCGGAGCGGGAGCTCAGTACCCGGTCGGAGTGGTACGGCGTACTCGCCGACGTGTTCGGGTTGGCGCTGGGCGACCTGTCCGGCGACGAGCGGGACGCGCTGTGGGATCGCGTACTCCAGGCGCACGAGGCGTGGGCCGCCAGCCGAGCGGCCGGCGGATGACACCCGCGGACCTGCTCGCCGCCCTGGACCGGCGGGGCGAGACGCTGGCCGTCGCCGAGTCGCTGACCGGCGGACTGCTCGCCGCGACGATCGTGGCCGTACCGGGTGCCAGCGCGGTCTTCCGGGGCGGCCTGGTGGTCTACGCGACCGATCTCAAGGCCTCGCTCGCCGGGGTCCCGGCCGGGCTGCTCGCCGAGCGTGGCGCGGTCGACCCGGACGTGGCCGTGGCGCTGGCCCGGGGTGCCCGGGAAAAGTGCCGATCGGACTGGGGCCTGGGCACGACCGGGGTGGCCGGTCCCGACCCGCAGGACGGGGTACCCCCGGGCACCGTCTATGTCGCGTGCGCGGGTCCGAACGGGTCCGGCGTACGGGCATTCATGTTCACCGGAG
>DASRRF010000140.1:0-8247 GCA_035695905.1 Micromonosporaceae bacterium
GGACAGCACGAACCGGTCGCGCCCATGCCACCGCGGGTCGGTCGGGTCGTGCCGCAGCACCTTCTGGAAGAGGAGGTACGCCGCGGGCGCCAGGCTCATCGCCGTACCGGGATGGCCGTTACCGGCCTGCTCCACGGCGTCCATGGCCAGCACCCGGACGGTGTCCACCGCGCGGCGGTCGACGCCGGACCAGTCCAGCGCTCGCACTGAGCCGGCTGGTTCGCTCGCAAGCTCGCTCACGCTCCCGACCCTACCCACCCAGCTGCCGCCGCACCCGCGATCTCCCCGGTCGACCGGCCTGCCGGCGCGTCGCCTCGCAGGCTATCGTCGGCGCTCGGGAGTCATCACCCGCGGGGAGGTTGGTATGGCGGTCCGGCGACTGGTCGGTGTAGCGGCGTTTCTGTTCCTGCTGGCTGGCTGCGCAGGCAAGCCGGCGGACCGGAGCGGCGCGGCGCCGCCGGCGTCACCGGCCAGCTCGGCGCCGGCGACCAGCGCGGCGCCACCACAGGCCGGGGTCCGCTGCCCAGCCGACGTCACCGGCCTCGAACAGGTGCGCTTCGGCCCCGGTGGCGCGAGCAACCTCGGCGGGGTCATCCTCGGCACCGGCAGGACCGGGGTGGTCCTCGCCCATCAGACCAACGGCGACCTGTGCATGTGGCTGGAGTACGGCACGACGCTGGCCAAGGCCGGCTACCGGGTGCTGGCGATGGACATGCCCGGGTACGGATCGTCGTACGACGCCCAGGCCGTGCCGATCGACGACGCGGTGGCGGCCGGCGCAACGCTACTGCGCGGCACGGGTGCGACGAAGGTGGTGCTGATCGGTGCGTCGATGGGCGGCACCGCGGTACTCGGCGCCGGGACGAAGGCGCAGCCGCCGGTCGCCGGCGTGATCAGCCTGTCCGCACCCTCGGTGTTCGGCCAGGTGAACGCGGCCGAGGTGGTCAAGCAGCTCGCCGTGCCGGTGCTGTACGCGGCTTGTGCCTCGGACGGCTCGTTCACCGACGATGCCAAGCAGCTGTACGCGGCAACCCCGGCCAAGACCGCGCGGCAACTGGTGATCGACGCGTGCTTCAGCCACGGGGTGGACACCCTGCGGGACAGCACGAAGATCAAGTCGGCGGTGCAGGCGTTCCTGGCGAAGTACGCCCCCGCCTAGCCGTCGGGGCCACGCCGCCGGGCAGAAGGTCAACGCGTAGGCTAGCCGAGGCGCCCGCCCTCCTACGAAAGGCCGACAGTGAGCACGCTTGCCGACCGTACGCAGTCCGCGGTCGACACGTCGCTCCGCAGCGCGCGGGTACGCCGTACCCCGATGAAGGTGTTCCGGGCCTATGTCGCGCTGACCAAGCCGCGCATTGTCGAGCTGCTGCTCGTCACGACCGTACCCGCGATGATCCTGGCCGATCGGCGGTTGCCGGCCGTCTGGCTGATCGCCGTTGTGCTGGTCGGTGGCTCCCTGGCGGCCGGCGCGGCGAACGCGCTGAACTGCTACCTGGATCGCGACATCGACCAGATCATGCGCCGTACCGCCCGCCGGCCGCTGCCCGCGCACACCGTGTCGCCGCGGGCCGCCCTGGTCTTCGGCCTGGTCCTCGCGGCGGTGTCGATCGCCCTGATGGCCGCGTTCACGAACCCGCTCGCGACGGGCCTCACGGCCGGCGCGATCGCCTACTACGACCTGGTCTACACCCGGTGGCTGAAGCGGACCACGCCGCAGAACACGGTCTGGGGCGGGGTGTGCGGGGCGATGCCGGTGCTGATCGGCTGGGCCGCGGTCACCGGGTCGATCGGGTGGCCGGCCTGGGTGCTCTTCGCCGTGGTGTTCTTCTGGCAGCCGCCGCACTTCTACGCGCTCGCGATCAAGTTCCGGGACGACTACGCCCGGGCCGGTATCCCGATGCTGCCGGTGGTCGCGTCGCTGCGCCGGGTCACCGCGGAGTCGGTCGTCTACAGCTGGCTCACCGTCGGCGCGTCGGTGGCGCTGTGGCCGCTGGGCATGACGCCGCTCTACCCGGTCGTCGCGCTGGCCGTGGGCGGGCTGCTGATCCTGGAGGCGCACCGGTTGGACGGCCGGGTCCGTCGCGGCGGGCCGGTGCTGCCGATGCGCCTGTTCCACTGGTCGACGACGTACCTGACGATCCTGTTCGTCGCGGTAGCTGTCGACGCGCTCATCGCATCGTGAGGCAATGACAACCGGCGATGTCCGTACGACCCTTTGTGTCAGTGACGCGCCCGCTTTGTCGGTTGATTGGGTCGAGGCGGCGCTAGCGCGCAGGGATCCGTCCGATATGTGAGTTAGTTTGAATCGCCTTTTCGGAAATATCCGCCCGAAACATTGACCGCGATGCGCGTCAACCCGGCGTTACCCACCTCACATCTGTTCGCAACCTGTCTGCGGAGCGCCGGTGCGTCTGCTTAGGCTGCGGCTCATGGCAGATGGTTCCGATACGACGCTCAGCGATGAGCGGACCGTCATCGCGGCGCACGCCCCGAGCGGGCTTGTCGACGGGTTGAAGTCGTTCGCCGATGGACACGGCGGCGCGAAGGCGGTCATCGAGTACGTCGGCCGACGGGGTGCACGAATTGTGCTCGTCGGAGAGGACGGCGAGTGGGGCGACGAGTTCGCACCCGGCACCGATGTGGCCCGGATGGCATGCGAGAAGGCCGGCGTCACCATCGAGAACGCCTGGGAGCGCGAGCTCATCGAGCTGATGCGGCCGAGCAATGACCTGTGGCGGTCCATGTCCCGCCGCACGCTGGCCCGTTAGCAACTCGAGGCTCAATCGCACTGGGACCCGTACTACCGACACCCGTTAACCGCGACCCGGGAGAAATCCCGGGTCGCGCTTATGTCTGCGGGTGTGCTCGGGGAGTTCGAGGCCACCCGGGCGGAGCTAGCGGTCGCCGACCGGGTGCTGGCGGCCGCGCCGGGCGGTCCAGACCGGCTGCTCGACGCCCGGGTGGACCTCATCCCCTGGCCCGACGATGACGCGCCCCTCGACTCGTCGAGCCGGAACTCACTGGTAGGGGGCCGGGCGGGCGGCAACTGGGGGGTAGCACCGCCCGCCCGGCTGGGGGGTGTGAAAGCTGGCGGGCGTCCTCAGCGGTTCGGCTCGGGGGTGGGCGGGCCGGTCGGGTGGGCCGGGCGGCTCGGCTTGTTCTCCGGCGCTCCGCTCGGGTGCACGCTGGCCGACTTGTCGGCGAGGATCTTGGCGCAGAAGTCGGCCACCTCGTCCTTGCCGCCCGCGGCGTTGATCAGCGCGGTGAACGCCGGGTTCTCCAGGGCCTTGCCCGGGTTGTCGTTGACGCCGGCGGTGTACGCGTGGCAGAGCCCCACCAGGGACGGTGACGGGGAGGCGTTGCCGCGCGCTCCGGCCTCCGTTGTCTTGGCCGGCTTGGCGCTGGCGTGCGTCGCTGCCGGCTTGTCGCCGTTGCCGCCGAACGGGGTGGGCAACGCACCGTTGCCGGCGGCCAGCGCAACCCCGCCGGCGGCGGTCACGGCGATTGCCACGGCGGCCACCTTCAGGGTGAGTAGCTTCGCCACTGCGGTCTTGATCATTGATCGTCTCCGAGGCTGTGTGCTGAGCGGTTGACGAGCGGTCGCGAGATGGGCGGACCGGTAGGCGAGAAGTGCCGCCTGCTCGCCGGCGAGCTCGCCCGCGCGGCCGGGTGCGGCCGCCGTGGCGAGCAGGCCGGCCAGCGGCTGCGCATCGCCGGCACCGGCCCACACGCCGGCCGGGGCACCGCGCAACAACTGTTCGGCGGTATCCCGGTCAAGCCTGCGGGGTCGGCGTCTGCTCATCTCATCTCCTTCAGCGCCTCGGCTCGCGTTTTTGTCACTTTCCCTGTTCGTCGAGGCGCGCGGCGAGTGCGCGCAGCCCCCGGTAGGCGGCGGTGCGTACGGCACCGGCCCGCTTGCCCAGAACCCGGGCCGCGGTACGCGCATCGAGGCCCATCACGGCCCGCAGCAGTACCGCCTCGGCCTGGTCCTTCGGCAGCGTGGCGATCAGTGCGATGGCGGCGTCGGTGGACACCGCATCCAGCGCGCCGGCCTCGGTATCCATCTGCGCGGCGAGCTCGAACAGCTGCTCCACCGGAGCGGTCACCACCGGCCGGCGACGCTGGTGGCGCAGCAGGTCCATGGCCCGGTTCCGGGCGATCGTCGCGGTCCAGCCGCGGAACGCGTCGTAGTCGCCACGGAACGCGGCCAGCCCGCGGACGATCTGTAACCAGGTCTCCGACGCGACGTCCTCGGCGTCGTCCCCGACCAGGCCACGCAGGTACCGCAACAGCCCCGGCTGGACCGCGCGGTAGACCGCCCGGAACGCGTCCTCGTCACCGGCCTGCGCCCGGCCCACCAGCGCCGCCATGTGCGCGCTGTCGAGCGGCGGGGTCGCGGCCCGGACCGCCGCCCGGCGCAGTGCGGCGGCGCGCACCGGCCGGCCGCCGTGCCAACCCGCCGATGCGTCCATCCGCGCCATGATGGTGCATGCCTGCCGGGTACCGCCAGCCGGTGCCGCGGACACCATGGCTCAGCTGGCGGCTCAGCGGGCGGTTCGGCGGCGCTGGTTCGGCGCGACGGCCTGCAGGTCCGCCCCGATCCGCCCGGCCGCGATGAGCAGCGGCGGCAACAGGTCCCGGCGCATCGCCTCCAGCGACATCCGGCTGGCGTGCGCGGACACGTTGACCGCGGCGGCCACCCGGCCGGACCGGTCCCGGATCGGCGCGGCGACCGCCCGTAGGCCCTCTTCCAGCTCCTGGTTCACCAGTGCCCAGCCCTGCGTGCGTACCCGGGCCAGCTCGGCGCGCAGCGCGGCCACCGAGCCGACGGTACGGCCGGTCAGCGGCTTCAGGCCGACCCGGCCCAGGTACGCCTCCAGCTCGTCGTCGGGCAGTCCGGCCAGGAGTACCCGGCCCATCGAAGTGGCGTACGCCGGAAACCGGGTACCCACG
Source organism: Micromonosporaceae bacterium (assembly GCA_035695905.1). Classification (GTDB taxonomy): domain Bacteria; phylum Actinomycetota; class Actinomycetes; order Mycobacteriales; family Micromonosporaceae; genus EFPC-2. Next base: position 4,954 of record DASRRF010000140.1, read on the forward strand.
CTGATCGCCACCGTCATGATCCGGCTGGTCGGCACCCGGGCCACGTACACCACGTCGTCGCGGTCCAGTACGGAGACCGACGACGACTCGTTGACGTCGGCGACCAGCGCCTCCAGGTGCGGCTCGGCGACCTCCGGCAACGACTGGCTGGACAGGTACGCATAGCCCAACTCGAGAACCCGCGGGGTCAGCGAGAAGAACCGGCCGTCGCTGCGCACGTACCCGAGTTCGGCGAGGGTGAGCAGGAACCGGCGGGCGGCGGCCCTTGTGACTCCGGTCACGGTGGCCACTTCGCTGAGTGTCAGCTCGGGATGGTTCGCGTCGAATGCCCGGATCACCGCTAACCCGCGCTCCAACGACTGGACGAAGTCGGGACCCTTCATCAAACGTCCAAGCCAAGTTCGGTCAGGACCCGTTGGGCCAGCGCGAAGGCGGCGTTTCCGGCCGGCGCACCGGCGTACACGGTGGTGTGTAGCAGTATCTCCTGGATCTCGGCCGGGGTGACGCCGAGCCGGACCGCCGCCCGGATGTGCATCTCCAGCTCGGTTTCGTACCGCAGCGCGGCGAGTACGGCCAGGGTGAGGCAGCTGCGGGTACGACGGTCCAGCCCCGGGCGGGACCAGACCCGGCCCCAGGCGACCGCGGTGACGTAGTCCTGGAAGGGCGCGGTGAACGGGGTGGTCGTGGCCTGTGCGCGGTCCACGTGCGCGTCACCGAGCACCGCGCGGCGGGTCTGCTCGCCGGTACGCGCCAGCTCGTCGGTCATCGGACCCTCCGTTCGGTACGACTGTCGTGTGCGGCCAGCGCCCGGTCCACCAGCGCACCCGCGGCGCCCGGCGATCCACGGCGGCCGGTCAGCTCGTGCAGCTGAGCCAGGTTCGCGGCCAGCGCCGGTTCGTTGACCACCAGGCCGGCGAGGCAGTCGCGCAGCCAGGCCGCGGCCGAGCCGGTGGCGACCAGCAGCTCGCGCATCGGCCGCCACTCGGCATGCCAGCCGCCGGCGGCCCGCTCGTGCTCCTGGACCATCGCGGTGAGCACCGTGCCGACCAGTCCCGGCGCCTGCGCCGCACAGGCCAGCGCGGAGACCGCGGCGACCGGGTTGCGCTTGTGCGGCATCGCCGAGGACTCGCCCGGGTTCCCCTCGACCACCTCACCGACCTCGCTCTGGGCGAGCAGCGTGATGTCGCGGGCAATCTTTCCGAGTACCCCGCAGGTGGTGCCCAGCGCCCCGGCCAGCTCGGCGACCCGGGTCCGGTCGGTGTGCCAGGGCAGCAACGGCTCGGCGAGACCCAGCTCGGCGGCGACCCGCGGGGGCAGTTCCAGCGCGGACTCGCCGTACCCGGCCAGCGTGCCGGCCGCGCCGCCGAGCTGCACCGCCAGCCGGCTACGGCGTACCTCGACGATCCGGTCGATCGCCTCGTCGAGCGCGACCAGCCAGCCGGCCGCCTTGAGCCCGAACGTGGTGGGCTCGGCTTGCTGGAGCAGCGTACGGCCGGCCATCGCGGTGTCCCGGTGGGTACGGGCCAGCCGCGCAGCCGCGCCGGCCGCGACGTCCAGGTCGGCCAGCAGCGGGCCGGTGGCCCGGTGCGCGATCAGCATCGCCGCGGTGTCGAGGATGTCCTGGCTCGTCGCTCCCTTGTGGACGGAGTCGGCCAGCTCGGCTGGTAGCGCGGCACGGATCGCGTGCACCAGTGGCAGTACCGGGTTTCCCGAGCCGGCGGCGGCCCGGCCCAGCGCGCTGATCGGGTACCGTTCCGGCCGGCAGGCTTCGACCACCGCCGCGGCGGCGGCCGGCGGGATGACGCCGATCGCCGCCTGCGCCCGGGCCAGCGCGGCCTCGACATCGAGCAGCGCGCGCAGCCAGGCGGCGTCCGACACGGCGGTACGCAGCGGCCCCCGGGCCAGGACCTCGTCGAAGAGGCCGGGTCCGTCGGCGGGGTCAGACCGCGAAGAAGACGGTCTCATCGGTACCTTGCAGCCGGATGTCGAACGCGTACCCGTCGTCGGACTGCTTGGCCAGCAGCGAACCGCGGCGCGGCTCGGCGATCCGGGCCAGCACCGGGTCGCTGTCGTTGGCCTGTTCCTCGTCGGCGAAGTACACCCGGGTGACCACCCGATCCAGCAGCCCGCGGGCGAACACCGAGACGTCCAGGTGCGGCGCCTGTGGGTGTCCGTTGTGGTCGGTGACCGGACCGGGTTTGACGGTACGGATGGCGTACCGGCCCTGCGCGTCGGTCGGGCAGCGGCCGAACCCGCGGAACGCCGTACCCGTGATGTCTTCGGGGTGGTCGAAGTGCCCGGCCGGGTCGGCCTGCCAGGTCTCCACGAGCGCGTCCGGCACCGGCTCGCCCGCGCCGTCCAGCACCCGGCCGCGCAGCCACCAGGCGCCCGGCGTGCTCGCCGGCACCACCGCCGGCCCGTCTGTCCATGGTAGACAGTGCGAGAAGAACGGCCCTACCGTCTGGCTGGGCGTCAGCTCAGTGCCCATCGTGCGGCTCCTCGGTCGGGGTGGCTTCACGGCCGCGCAGCACGATGTCGAACCGGAACGCCAGCGCCCATTCCGGCATGGTCTCGGCGAGGTCGAATGTGGACACCAGGCGGTGCCGGGCGGACTCGGGTACCGCGTTGAAGATCGGGTCCTGGTAGAAGAGCGGGTCGCCCGGGAAGTACATCTGGGTAACCAACCGCTGCACGAAAGCCTGGCCGAACAGCGAGAAATGGATGTGTGCCGGGCGCCACGCGTTGTCGTGGTTGCGCCACGGGTAGGAGCCGGGCCGGATGGTGACGAACCGGTAGCGGCCCTCGGCGTCGGTGAGGCAACGGCCGGCACCGGTGAAGTTCGGGTCCAGCGGTGCCGGGTGCCGATCGGCGTCGTTGGCGTACCGGCCGGCGGAGTTCGCCTGCCAGATCTCCACCAGCGAGTGGCGTACCGGCCGGCCGTCGTCGTCGCGAAGTTGGCCGTGCACGATAATCCGTTCGCCGAGCGGCTCGCCGGCGTGCTGGCGGGTCAGGTCGTGATCCCCGGCCGAGACCCGGCCGTCGCCGAGCAGCGGCCCGGTCACCTCGGTGAGCGTGTGCGGCAGCACGGTGAGCGGGCGCGACGGCGTGCGCCGCACGGTGGACTTGTAGTCGGGGTACAGCAGCGGCGGGTGCACCCCCTCGGCGTCGCGACGGTAGCCGGGAACGGCGATCCGGTCGGGCAGGTGCAGGCTGCGTTCGGTCACGGTTCCCTCCTGGGGTCCGGTGGACTCGTGGCGCCCTCGAGGGCACGCAGCGTGGCCAGCTCGGTGGCGG
>DASRRF010000141.1:0-5906 GCA_035695905.1 Micromonosporaceae bacterium
AGCGCGTGTACCCGGGCGGCCAGCTCGCGCAGCGAGAACGGTTTGGTCAGGTAGTCGTCCGCGCCGACCGCGAGGCCGACCAGCAGATCGGTCTCGTCGTCGCGGGCGGTCAGCATGAGTACCGCGACCGGCCGCTCGGCCTGGATCCGGCGGCACACCTCCAGCCCGTCGAAGCCGGGCAGCATGATGTCGAGGATCACCAGATCGGGGCGGGTACGCCGGGCCGCCTCGACACCAGCCGGCCCGCTGCCGGCGATGTGTACGGCGAAGCCCTCCGCGCGCAGCCGGGCCGCGACGGACTCGGCAATCGTGCGCTCGTCCTCCACGACCAGCACGGTGCGCTGCTGTTCCATGCCCGGCACTGTATTGACCCCGCGTGGAGAGCGCCCGTGCCGCCTGTGGATATCTCGTGAAGATCCGCTCGGTTGTGGATAACTTCCGGCCGAGATCTTCTAGCGGGTCCAGTCCTGCTTCGCGGAGCGACCAAGATCCTGCTTCGCGGAGCGAACGAGCTTGTCCTTAAGGTCGCGGGTGTGCCGGCGGGAGACCGGCAGCTCGGCCCCGTCGACCAGGACCACGTACCCCGAGCCGGTCAGCCGCAGCTCTTCTATCCGGCTCAGCTGGACCAGGTACGAGCGATGGATCCGGACGAACCCGGCGTCCGCCCAGCGCTCGGCGAGCGTGGCGAGCGGCACCCGGACCAGGTGCGACGCGTCCGCGGTATGTAGCCGCGCGTAGTCGCCCTGCGCCTCCACCCAGCGCACCGCGGAACGCGGCAGCAGCTTGGTCGTGCCGGCCAGCTCCACCGGGATCGACGGGTCGTCCTCGGCCCGGGCCAGCGCGGCCGGATGGTTAGGCGCGACCCGCGAGCCGGCCGCCCGGCGCAGCGACTCGGCGATCCGATCGGCCTGTACGGGCTTGCGTACGTAGTCGGCAACCCCGAGATCGAAGGCGTCCGCGGCCCGGTCGTCGTACGCGGTGACGAAGACGATCACGGGGGGCCGGGCGAACCGGCGCAGCACCCGGGCCAGTTCCATGCCGTCCAGTCCGGGCATCCGGATGTCCAGGAACACCACGTCCACATCGGTGTCCCGCAGTACGCGCAGCGCCTCGGTGGAGTCGCTGGCGGTGTAGACCCGGGCCACCCGGGCGTCGCCGCGCAGCAGGTAGGCGAGCTCGTCCAGCGCCGGCGGCTCGTCGTCCACTGCGAGCATCCGGAGAAACCCCGTCATGTCTGGACGTCCACGTGGAACTTCGGCACCCGCATGCTCACCTTCGTCCCCGCGCCCGGCGCCGTCTCGACGATCAGCCCGAACCCGTCCCCGAACACCGATCGCAGCCGTTCGTCCACATTGGTCAGTCCGACGTGCTCGCCGGTGAGCACCGCCGGGTCCATCCCGACCCCGTCGTCCTCCACGGTGATGTGGCACTCGGCGCCAGCATCGCGCGCCACGATGCTCACCGTACCCAGGCCGGGCTGGCGGGACAGCCCGTGCCGGACCGCATTCTCGACCAGCGGCTGCAGGCAGAGGAACGGCAGCCCGACCGGCAGCACCTCGGGCGCGATCTGCAGCCGTACCTGCAACCGGTCGCCGAACCGGGCCCGCTCGATGGTCAGGTACCGATCGATCGACCGCAGCTCCTCGGCCAACGTGGTGAACTCGCCGTGCGCCCGGAACGAGTACCGGGTGAACTCGGCGAACTCGAGGATCAGCTCGCGCGCCCGCTCCGGGTCGGTACGGACGAACGACGCGATCGCGGTCAAGGCGTTGTAGACGAAGTGTGGGCTGATCTGCGCCCGCAACGCGCGGATCTCGGCCCGGGCCACCCGCGCCCGGGACGTGTCCAGCTCGGCGAGCGCGAGCTGGGTGGCCACCCACCGCCCGGTCTCCAGGGTGGCCTGCACCAGACCGGGCGCGAGCGCGTCCTCAGCGAGCGCCACCAAAGCGGCGTCGGCGGTACCGGCCGCGGCGTCGGCGGTACCCGGTGCCGCGCCGAGTGGGGCCACCACCGCCCCTCGGATCGCGCAGTCGACCCGGTCGCAGGTCAGCTCGCCGGGGCCGAGCACGGTGGACCGCCGGGTGATGATGACCCGCGCGGCGGCCGCCGCGAGCTGTGCCCGGTGATGCTCACCGCGGCCATCAAAGGCCAGCACCCCGTCACCGTCGGCGATGGCCAGCCCGGCCGCGCCGACCAGAGCCCGCAGATGGCGTACGGCCTTGCCGGCGGTGGCCGGGCTCAGTCCCGCGCGCAGCGGCTCGGCGGCCAGCCCGGCGGTGTGCAGCACGTCGTAGGTGGCCCGCTGGGTCGCGGTCGCGATGCCGCGCCGGGCGCGCAGTCGTACCACCGCGTAGACCGCCCCGGCCAGCGCGGTGACCAGCGCCAGCACCGCAACCGCCGCGGACACGTTGGCCCTCACGCCACCAGTGTCGCCAATCTGGATCGGGTGGCGTCGTCGCAGAGCGCACCGGCCAGGCCGGCGGCGTACGCGTCCGCGGCCAGTACGCCGAGCCCGGCGGCTATCTCGTACTCCCGATCCAGGTCCGTACCGAACATCGCCGGGTCGTCGGTGCTGATCGTGCAACTCGCTCCGGCCGCGCGCAGCCTGGGCAGTGGGTGCTCGGCCAGCGAGCCGACCACCCGGGTACGCAGGTTCGAGGTCGGGCACACGTCGAGCACGATCCCGCGGTCCACGATCTCGGTGAGCACGCCGGGGTCCTCGATCGCCCGGATGCCGTGCCGGATGCGGGCCGGGTCGTACCCGAGGATCTCCCGTACCGACTCGGCACCGGCCGCCTCGCCGGCGTGCGGCACGAGGCCGAGGCCGCCGTCGCGGGCGATCGCGAAGGCCTTGGCGTACGGCGTGGCCGGGGTGGCCGCCTCCATCCCGCCCAGCCCGAAGCCGACGATGCCCCGGTCGGCGTAGCGCACCGCGTACCGCGCACACTCCTGGGCCAGCTCCGGATCGAGGGTGCGGTAGATGTCCGGGGTGAGCCGGACGGTAATGCCGTGCCGCTGCTGCGCCTCGACGATGCCGTCGGTGTACCCGGTGAAGATCTCGTCCCAGTCCACCCCGCGCTGGACCCGCTCGGTCGGCGAGAAGATGCCCTCCAGGTAGACCGCGCCGAACCCGGCCGCCTCACCGGCATAGTCGACCACCACCTGCCGGAAGTCCTCCGCCGTACGCAGGCAGTTGGTGGTCAGGATCCAGACCCGGATGAAGTGGTTGAAGTCGGTGAACTCGTAGAGCTCCCGCAGCCCGTCGACGGTCTGCGCGGGCAGCGTCTCCCCGTTGCGCCGGGCGATGTCCAGCAGCGTGGCCGGGCGGACCGCGCCCTCCAGGTGTACGTGCAGTTCGATCTTCGGGTACGGCATCACCCGCCCACGATAGGCACTGCGACCGGAAGAGTCAGCCGACGAACAGCAGGAGCAGCCCGTTGCTCAGCCGGGTGGCGTTGCCGGTCAGCCGCGCGGACACCTGTGCCGAACCGGATCCCGGTGCCGAAGACGTACGCGTGCACCCGGCACCGGTGTTCCGATCATGTTGATCACCTCTCGATGGGAACGACCCCGGCGCACGGGGGCACGCCGGGGCCGCTCGCCGACCCTCCCCAGGTCGGGCTACCCGCCGCGGAGTGCGGCACGTGTGTCTGGGACAAACACGCCGGTGCCGGTCGAGCCAGAGCACCCGCCGCCACCGCCACCCGTGACCGTCCATGCGGCCGCCCGGGTGGACAGGGCTCCGGAAATCACCGGCGCCGGGAGCAAGGACGTCACAGACGCGCGCCAGCGATCTCCGCGGCGACCGTGACCGCGGCGGTCAGCACCAGAACGCAGGCGGGTCATCGCCCTTCCTCCCTCCTGATCGGTACCGACCGGCTAGGGGTCGTGGTCCGGTTGGCGGCGCGCAGCCGACATCCGGCGGTCCGACGGGACCGATCGGGGGAAGGCTAATACTGTTGTCTGACGATTGATAGGGATTGAAGTGGCCGAATCATCTGAGTTATAAAGAAGGGCTGGTGACGGCCCTTACGGGTGCTCGTCAGGGAACTGTGGGTGTTCACCCCGGATGCGTCGTGACGGGTACCGGACGAGGCTCGGAACCGTGCCGATCCAACTCATCTCCGCACTCGCCATCCCGGCTCTCTGGGCGCTGGCCGGGCTGCTGGCCGGTGCGTTGCCGGCCGTCCGTACCGCCCGCGTGCTGCGGCAACGGATCGGCTCGGCGGCGCTGGCCCTGGTGCTCGCCGGCGTGGCGACCATCGCGCGGGCGGTATCCGTCGGCGGCGACCGGTGGTTCGTGGTACGCAACGTCGGCCTGCTCGCGATGACCGCCGCCGCGCTCGCGATCACCCTGCCGCGGCTGGCCAGGGTACGCGCGGCCAGCCGCGGGTTCGCTGCGGCCGGCCCGGGTACGCCGGTGCCGCCCTCGTTACAGGCCGCCGCCGGCCATCCACTGGTGGCCGCGCCGGTACAACTGTGTGCGTACGGCTCGGTGGTGGTGCTGGTCGCGCTGCCGCTGCCGATCGGCTCGACCACGTTCGTACTCACGCTGCTCGTCGCGGCCGTGCTGACCGCGAACCGGCACGTGACGCGGCATCGCCGGCTGATCGCCGGTGCGATCCGGCCCAGCCACGGTTCAGCGGCGCTGGCCCTCCTGAACGTAGAGCAGCTCCAGGATCGACCGGGCCGCCTCGAACCAGCGGTCCAGCCAGCCCGCCGGTGGCGTGGTGCCCTTCGGCGGCAGCTCCAGCAGCAGGCCGCGGAGTAACGGGTGATCGGCGAGCGAACCGCCGGCGCCGTCCAGCCAGCCGGCCGTGCTGAACCGGTCGAACGAGCCGCCGGGCTCACCGAGGGAGTCCAGGTCGGCCAGCGACGGCCGTGGTGGTCCATCGTGCGAGGGTCGCGCAGGGCCGTTCAACGCAGGCTCCTCCAGAGTGGGTACGGCGCCATTGTGGACAGTCAGGTCGCCGTCGACACCGATCGGGTTCGCCGCCAACGGCGTACCGTCCCGGCGCCCGCGATAGCCGAGCTGCCCGGCGAACCGGTCCTGTGTGGCGGTCCCGCCGTTGCCCAGGTTCTCGGGTCGCATCGTGTGTTATCCCGCGCCTCATCTCGCAGATAACCCGTACGGGGGGCGAAAATGTCAACGCCCGACCCGGCGGGTTGGCTCAGCCGCTGCCGCGCCGTCTGGTACAACGATGCTTCGCTGGCGAGGCCACGCATCAACCCTCGGTTGTCGTGTCGACGAGTCGCTAAGTCGATCGAGCGAAGGGGAACCACTCGTGCCACCCGAGACTCCGGCCGGCTCCACCGCCGGCTTGCGCTTCGCCCCACCGGTACCCGAGCCGCTGCCGCCGCTGCCGCCGCTGCTCGCCCGGATCGCCGGGCTGCTCGCCGACTCGAAATGCCAGCATTGTGGCCGGCCACCGCACGCCGGTGTGGGTACCCCGGCGGTCGGCGGCGATCCCGGCCAACCCGTAGACCCCGGCCAACCCGTGGACCCCGGCCAACCCGTGGCGTCCCGGCTAGACGAGGTCGACGACGACGAGCGGTGGCTCTGGCGGCTGGTCGAGGAGGGTGAGCGGGCCTTGGCCGGCGCGCCGCCCGAGCCGCCGGCGGCCGAGCTGGCCGGCGCCGGGGCCGCGCTGGCCGGCGCCGGGGCCAACACCCAGCGGCTCACCGCCCAGGTCGCCGCGACCGAGCAGGCGCTGGCGAACCCGCTCGTCTGGTTGCATCCGTCCCGGCGCGGCCTCCTGGTCAAGCAGCTTCGCCGGCAGCAGGCGAGCTCGGTGGTGGCCGCCGCCCATCGCACCCGGGCCGAGCAGCACCTGGCGATCCTGAACCGGCGTGCCGCGCAGCGCGCGGCGTACCTCAACGACAACCGGGACACCCTTGAGGCGGCG
>DASRRF010000142.1:0-2176 GCA_035695905.1 Micromonosporaceae bacterium
CCGTGGTACGCGTGATCCAACACGAGCACGTCCCGGGCCTTGGTGTGTGCCCGGGCCAGCCGCAACGCCAGGTCGTTCGCCTCGCTGCCGGAGTTGACCAGAAACACCACGCTGAGCGGGTCCGGGCAGGTCGCCGCGAGCCGGCGGGCGTAGCTGACCAGCAGCGGATGCAGGTACCGGGTGTTCGTGTTGAGCCGGGCGGCCTGTTGCGCGATGGCGGCCACGACCCGCGGATGCGCGTGCCCGACGTGGCAGACGTTGTTCACCATGTCCAGGTAGTCCCGGCCATCGGCGGCGTAGAGGTGCGCTCCGGCACCGTCCACAATGGTCAGTGGCCGGGCGTACGACAGGCTGAGCGCGCGCGACAACGAGGTGGCCCGGGCCTGCAACAGGTCGGCCCGGGGCCGGTCCGGTTCGGCGCGCACCCCGGCGGCGAGTCCCAAGAGGAGGTTCGGATCCGGGCTGACCGACTCCCACAGTGCACGTTCGCCGGGTGCGGCGACCCCGTACGCGGCACAGCCCCGGTCCAGCGTCGTGGTGAGCAGTTGCAGGTGCAGGTGCGGCGGCCAACCGCCGTTCTCCTGTGCCGTACCGAGGTACCCGATGACGTCTCCGCGTACGACCGGCGCACCGGGTGTGAGCCGCTGCGCGGTGCCGCGGTCCAGGTGCGCGCTGAGCGTGTAGAACCGGACGCCGTCCGCGGTCCGGTGGGCCAGCACCACGATTCCGCCCCAGTCGTACGGCTCGGGCCGCCAGGCAACGTCGTGCACCACGCCGTCCAGCGCGGCGAGCACCGGCTCACCCGCGGGCAGGAAGATGTCCACCCCGAGATGCAGGCTCCGCCGCTGATCCGGGTCGCCGGTGGCGAACGCGTCACCCGCGTAGACCGCGCGATCCTCCAGGTAGCGCCCGATCGCCGGGCGCGTGGGCGGCGGGTCACCGGCTCCGGTGGCGCCGCGGCTCCAGTCCAGCACCGGCGCACCCGCCAACGGCGTCGGGCAGACCGGTCCGATCGCGGCGTCCGGACCGAGCAGGTACGCGCGTACCGCGTGCGCCGCCGGCACCGCGTCGTACCCGCAGGCGGCCCGGAACCGCAGGTGCGCCAGCTCGGCCGAGTCGCCGGCCAGGATGCGCAGCAGCGCGCGTACCCCGTCCTGGCTCACCAGCAGGTAGTCGTTGTCCGGCCGGTCCCGGTGCTGGCGCACCGCGTGGCAGGCGCTCAGCGCGAGCCGGGCGCGGATGAGGTCGAAGAGCACCGCGAGCTCCGCCGGGGCCAGCGGCGCAACCTCGTGGTACCCGGCCACCAGCGGCGGTACCGCGGTGACCGGCTCGTCGAAACCCTGCATTGCGTACGCGCACGCCACAGCGAGCCCGCAGACCCGCGGTGCCCAGCACAGGTCGCCGAAGTCGATCAGCCCACACACCCGGCCGGCATCGTCCAGGAGCACGTTGTGGTCGTTGGCGTCGTTGTGAATCACCTGACCGGGCAAGGCTTCCAGCGCGGGCGCCAGCCGGTTCGGCAGATCCTGCAGCACGGCAACGACATCCGCACGGTACCGCGGATCGGGGATGCCTTCGGCCATGCCCAGGGGGCTCGCCGGATCCCGCACCAAGGTGAGCATGCTCCACGGATGCGCGCGGTGCATGGCCGGATGCTGGAACGAGGCGAGCGCCGCATCCACCGCGGCGACCGCCCGACCCAGGCTCGCCATGCCGTGCGCGTCCAGCGGTGCGGCGAGCGCCGCTGGCGTACCGCCGACCCAGGACAGGGCACGCACTCTCGCACCGTCGACCGCGGTCGACGGCGGCACCACCCGGGGTACCGCGACCGGTAACCGGCCCGCGCTCAGGTGGCTCAGCGCCGCGTCCTGCAGGTCCAGCCCGGCGGGATCGGCGCCTGGCGGATGCAGCTTCAGCACATGCCGCTCACCCGCGTGCCCGGTGAGCACGAAATTACGGTCATGCTCCCCGGGCAACGCGGACGCGTGTCCACGTAGACCGAACACCGAATACGCCAACCCGGCCACCTCGGCCGGCGTAACGGCGTCGCGGGTCATCCTCGACCGATGGCGTGTCCCTCGGCGCGCAACCGCCGTGCCCACCCGGTCGCCGTGTGCCGCGGCACCCCGAAGTGCTCGGCCAGCCCGGTGACCGTACCGGTCTGCGCGTACGCGGC
>DASRRF010000143.1:0-3823 GCA_035695905.1 Micromonosporaceae bacterium
ACTCGCCGCCGCGGCGATCGCCGCCCGACTGGGCGGCGGTGCCGCGGCGGGCTGCCCGCCCGACTCCGCGGCGCTGTGCGCCATCGGCGCCACGTTCGTGACCCTGGAGTCGGCTGGCAGCCTGCGCGGCTGTATCGGCTCGCTGGACGCGGTACGCCCGCTCTACCTCGACGTGGCCCGCAACGCGGTACGCGCGATGACGGATCCGCGGCTACCGCCGGTCACCGCCGCGGACTGGCCGGAGCTGGATGTCTCGGTCTCGGTGCTGTCCACCCCGGAGCCGCTCCCGGCCGGCGGGCTGGCCGAGCTCGCCGGGGCGCTGCGCCCCGGCGTCGACGGACTGATACTCACCGACGAGGTACGGCGTGCCACGTTCCTACCGGTCGTCTGGGCCAAGCTGACCCAGCCGGTCGAGTTCGTCTCCGCGCTCCTGGTCAAGGGCGGCTGGCCGGCCGGCGAGTGGCCCGCGGAAATGCGCGCGGCGCGGTACGCGGTGGTCGAGTTCCACAGCCGCGCCCCGCGGGCGCCGTTTGAGCGAGCGAACCGGGAGACATTGTGAGCGAGCACAGGGTTAGGCTGCTGTTGTGTCGTCTCCATTGATCGATGAGGCCCGGAAGAAGGCGGCGATCGCGTGGCTGACCGTGGCCGGATCGCCGGCATGCGGGGTGTGGTGCCTCGCCGTCGAGGAGGCGCTCTACGTCGTCAGCGGACCGGGCGAGCAACCCGCGCCGGGCTTGGCGACCGCCGGCGAGGCGCTGGTCACCGTACGGGGCGATCACGGTGGGCGGATCGTCACCTGGCCGGCCACGGTGACCCGGGTCTGGCCGGGTACCGACGAGTGGGACACGGTCGCGCCGCAACTCGCCGCGAAGCGGCTGAACGCGTCCGGTACCGCAGACGCGCTCATGGCCCGGTGGGCAGCCGAGTGTGCGATCAGCCGGCTCTCCGCTGCCGGGCCGCCGGTGGAGGGCGGCGCAACGCTGCCCAGCGGGTCGCTCGCCGCGCCGCCACTGCCTACCCCGGCCGCCCGCCGTACCCGCAACCCATTCCGCCTGCACCGGGTCCGCCCTCCCCGGCCTTGATCATCCCAACGTGCCGAAGGATGCGGCTATCACGGCCGTCGGTAGGCGCGACCTTCTGAAAGTTGCGAGCGGGTGGCGCGGGGACGCGGGGCGGGCGGGCGCCGCGGCTAGCGCGGCACCGCGATTTCGCCGCGGGCGATCGGGACCACCTGGCCGCTGACCGTTGCCCGGCGGGCCGTACCGCCGTCGGCGGTGACCGTACACTCCAAAGTGGACGGTCGCAGGATCTCGGCGCCTTGGCGCACGGTATACCCGCTTTCGCCGTTGCCGGGGACCAGCCCGGAGGCGACCAGCCAGACCCCGAACCCGAGCGCCGCGGAGCCGGTCGCCGGATCCTCGGCCACCCCCATCCCGGGACAGAAGACCCGGGTGTGCGCGGTCCGGCCGGCCGGGTCCCAGGAGAAGACGCTCACCTGCGGGGCCCCGTACGCCCGGGCGGCGGCGGAGTCGCCGGCGGCGCGTACCACCGCGTCCGGCGTGACGGACAGGTACGGGAAGGCCAGCCCGCAGCCGGCCAGCCTCGGCGCCGGGCCGGCGTAGTCCGCGGCGGCCAGCCCGGCGACCGCGAGCAGCGGCTGCGGGTCCAGCTCCGGGCCGACCGTCGGGGTACCACCGGTCAGCCTCGCGCGGCCTTCGGCGTACACGTCAATAGGCAGGAGTCCGGCGCCGCACTCCTGCACGACCTGGCCGACCACGGCGAGCCCGGCGCGTACGGCGGTGACCGCCGCACCCACGCTGGGATGGCCGGCGAACGGCAGCTCCTCCTCGGGCGTGAAGATCCGGGCGCGGTACGTCCCGCCGCGCTCGGGCGGCAGCACGAACACCGTCTCGGAGAGGTGGAACTCCCGGGCGAGCGCCTGCAGCTGCGCGGTGCCGAGCCCGGCCGCTCCGAAGACCACGGCGAGCGGGTTGCCGGTGAACGGCTGATCGGTGAAGACGTCCACCACCTCGTAGGACAACCTCTCCATGACCCCCCACCCTATTAGACTGACCCTTGTGACCACGGTGACCAGGGTGTACGTTGCCCGGCTCGCCGGCCTGCCCGTCTTCGACCCGAACGGCGACCAGGTCGGCCGGGTCCGGGACGCGGTCACCCGCATCCGGGCCAGCCCCCGCCCGCCACAGGTGGTCGGCCTGGTGGTGGATGTGCCGATGCGGCGGCGCATCTTCGTCCCGATCAACCGGGTGATCTCCCTCGACTCGGAGGCGGTGGCGCTCGGTACCGGCACCCTCAACCTCCGTCGCTTCTCCAAGCGCACCGGCGAGCTGCTGGTCCTGGAGGAACTGCTGGACCGCCAGGTCACGGTGCAGGCGAACGGGCGCGCGGCGATGGTCGTGGACGTGGCGATGGACGCCGACCGGACCGGCGACTGGACGTTGGCCCGGGTCGCGGTCCGCGAGTTCACCGGCCGGCTGGGCCGCCGCGGGAACCTGCAGCAACTGGAGTGGGGCGACATCAGCGGGCTCGTTGGGGAGCCGGAGGCACAGGGCACGGTGTCCCTGCTCGCGGTGCTGGACAAGTTGCGCCCGGCGGACGTCGCGGACGTCCTGCAGGAGCTCTCCGACGCGCGCCGATTCGAGGTAGCCGCCGCGCTGGACGATGAGCGGCTCGCCGACGTGCTCGAAGAACTGCCTGAACACGACCAGGTCGAGATCATCGCCGCGCTGAGCCGGGAGCGGGCCGCCGACGTGCTGGAGGAGATGGATCCGGACGACGCCGCCGACCTGCTCGCCGAGCTGCCCCAACCCGAGCAGCAGATGCTGCTCGATCTGATGGAACCGGACGAGGCCGAACCGGTACGCCAGCTGATGGTTCACCAACCGGGAACCGCCGGCGCGGTGATGACCTCCGAACCGATCATCCTGACCCCGGATGCCACCGTCGCGGAAGCCCTCGCCCGGGTACGCGAACCGCAGCTCTCCCCGGCCGTCGCGGCGCAGGTGTTCGTGGCCCGGGCGCCGATGGCCACGCCCACCGGGCGGTACCTCGGCGTGGTGCATTTCCAGCGCCTGCTCCGCGAACCGCCCGGCGGGATCCTCGGCGGCGTACTGGACAGCGACATCCCGCCGCTCGCGCCGGCCACCCCGCTGGGCGAGATCACCCGGCGGATGGCGACGTACGACCTGGTCGCGATGGCGGTGGTGAACGAGGCCGGCCGGCTCGTCGGCGCGGTCACCGTCGATGACGTACTCGACCACCTGCTGCCGCGGGACTGGCGGGACCGGGACAGCGCCGATGGCATCGCCCGGGGCACCGCTCGTGGTTGACCGGCGGGCCGGGCGTCTGGACCAGCCGCGGGAGCCGCGCAGGATCCGGCTGCCGCGGTTCGACCCGGAGGCGTTCGGCCGGTGGTCCGAGGGCATCGCCCGATTCATGGGTACGGCGAAGTTCCTCGTCTACATGACCGTTGTGATCCTGTTGTGGGTCGGCTGGAATGCGCTCGCGCCGCGCTCGCTGCGGTTCGACCCGTACACGTTCACGTTCCTGACCCTCGTACTCTCCCTGCAGGCGTCGTACGCCGCGCCGTTGATCCTGCTCGCGCAGAACCGCCAGGCCGACCGGGATCGGCTGACCATGGAGGAGGACCGCCGGCGGGCGGCCATGCAGAAGGCCGATGTGGAGTACCTGTCCCGGGAGATCGCCTCGCTGCGGATCGCGCTGGGCGAGGTGGCTACCCGCGATTTCCTGCGCTCCGAGCTGACCAGGCTGGCCGAGGAGTTGGACGAGGCGGCGCACCGGC
>DASRRF010000144.1:0-11491 GCA_035695905.1 Micromonosporaceae bacterium
AGCCGCCGCCGCTGGCTCTACGGCGAGCACGCGGTGCCGATCGAGCGGCACACCATGCTCGGCAACGGCCGCAGCATCGCGCTGCTCACCCCATCCGCCAAGGTGACCTGGCTATGCCATCCGCGGCCCGACTCCCCTCCCGTGTTCGCCGCGCTGCTCGGCGACGACTCGGCCGGCTACTTCTCCGTCGCGCCGGAACGTCGCGGCGACCAGATGCCGCTGGGCCAGCGGTACCGGCAGGGCACCATGACCGTGGAGACCCGCTGGTCCGGCCTGACCGTCACCGACACGCTGCAGGGCGAGGAGCCCGACACGGTGCTGCTGCGGGTCCTTTCCGGATCGGTGCCGGTGAAGCTCAGCTTCGCCCCGCGCCCCGAGTTCGGCCAGGTGCCGGCCCAGCTCGAGCCGGTCGGCGACGAGCTGCGGGTGTTCGGCTCCAACGTGCCGATCACCCTGGTGGCCCCCGGGGTCACCTGGAAGATCGTCGACGACAGCGGCCACCACACGGCCCACGCGTCGGTTGACCTCGCCGCGGCCGGCGGGACGGTCACCCTCGAGGTGCGCATGGGCGGTACGGCCGGGCCGCCGGCCGGCAACACGGTGTCGCACGTGCTGGCCCGGCAGAGCGACGCCGAACGCGAATGGCGCGACTGGGCGCACTCGCTGAAGCTGCCCCGGCGCGACAAGGACCTGGTGCAGCGCTCGGCGCTGACCCTGCGCGCGCTGTGGTACCAGCCGACCGGGGCCATCATCGCCGCCGGCACCTCGTCGCTGCCCGAGGAGATGGGCGGCGTGCGCAACTGGGACTACCGCTACTGCTGGCTGCGCGACGCCGCGATGAGCGCGCAGGCCCTGGTGAAGCTGGGCTCCGGCGAGGAGGCCGAGGCCATGCTGGCCTGGACCCGGCGCATCATCGAGGGCACGGCCGGTCACCCCGAACGGCTGCACCCTCTGTATACAGTGGACGGTTACGAGCTGGGCGCCGAGGCGGTCATCGAGACCCTGCCCGGCTACGCCGGCTCCCGCCCGGTCCGGGTCGGCAACGCGGCCAACCGGCAGGTGCAGCTCGACGTGTTCGGCCCGGTGGCCTCGCTGATCGCCGCGGTGGCCGAGCGGCGCGGGTACACCGAGGCGGACGCCCGGCTGATGGACGCGATGGTTGCCGCGGTCGAACGGCGCTGGCACGAGCCCGACCACGGCCTGTGGGAAGCCCGGATGCCGCCGCGGCACCACGTCTACTCCAAGGTGATGTGCTGGCTGACCGTGGACCGCGCGCTGCGGCTGAGCCAGCGGTACGGCCTGCCGGTCCGTCCGGAGTGGACGGAGCTGCGCGAGACGATCGCCGGCAACGTGCTGGAGCGCGGCTGGCACAAGGAGGTCGGCGCCTACACGGTGGCGTACGACACCAAGGAGCTGGACGCGTCCTCGCTGTGGATCGGCCTGTCCGGTCTGCTGGCCGACGACGACCCGCGCTTCCTGGCCACCGTGCTCGCGGTCGAGGCCGAGCTGCGCAGCGGGCCGGTCGTCTACCGCTACCTGTGGAACGACGGGCAGCCCGGCCGCGAGGGCGGGTTCCACCTGTGCACGGCGTGGCTGGTCGAGGCGTACCTGCGGACCGGGCGGCACGACGACGCCGAGCGCCTCTTCGAGCAGATGCTCGAGTGCGCGGGACCCACCGGCCTGCTCCCCGAGCAGTTCGACCCGGAGAGCGAACGCGGGCTGGGCAACCACCCACAGGCGTACAGCCACCTCGGGGTGATCCGCTGCGCAACGCTGCTGGACAAGCTCCCCGCGGCCCTATAGCTGCGCGGGCAGTGCCCGGGCCTCCTCCAGCGCGGCGAAGAAGGTGGTGGCCCAGTCCCACACGTCGTGCTGGCGGAGCACGTCGCGCATGGTCCGCATGCGCGCCGCCGCCTCCTCGGGCGGCGCCTGGACCGCATCACGCAGCGCGGACTTCAGGGCCGGCCGGTCGTACGGGTTGACCCGGTACGCCGTGCGCAGCTCGGCGGCGGCCCCGGCGAACTCGGAGAGCACGAGCGCGCCGCGGCAGTCGTACCGGGCCGCCACGTACTCCTTCGCGACGAGGTTCATCCCGTCCCGCAACGGGGTCACCGCGAGCACGTCCGCGGCCAGGTAGTACGCGACCACCCGGGCACGGTCCACGGCCCGGTCGACGTACCGCACGCCACCCGGGTGTGCCTGGTTGATCCGGCTCACCTCGGCCTCGATCCGGGCCCGGAGATCCTGGTACGTGTCGATGCCCTCGCGGCTGGGCGCGATGATCTGAACCACGCACACCTCGGGTGCGCGCAGTACCCCCTCGTCGAACAGCTCGCCCAGGGCGGCGAGCCGCTCCTCGATCCCCTTGGTGTAGTCCAGCCGGTCCACCGCGAGGATGACCGTCCTCGGGTTGCCCAGCTCGGCGCGGATCTGGGTGGCGTACGCGGACACCCCGGCCCGCCTTGCGAAGGCCTCGATGCCGGCCGCGTCCACCGAGGCCGGGAAGCCGCCGGTACGCACCCAGCGCCCGCCGGCGGAAATCGCCTCGCCGCGTACCGGCAGATGCAGGACCCGCTGGGCAAGTTGGCGGAAGTTCTCCGCGCAGTCCGGCCGCTGGAAGCCGATCAGATCCGCGCCGAGCAACCCGCGCAGGACCTCCTCGCGCTGCGGTAGCCGCCGGAAGACCTCCAGCGGCGGCACCGGGATGTGCATGAAGAAGCCGATCCCGGCGTCCGGCCGCAGGCTTCGTACCATCGCGGGCATCAGCTGCAGGTGGTAGTCCTGCACCCAGACCACCCCGCCCGGCGCGACCGCCGCCGCCGCGGCCACGGCGAACCGCTGGTTCACCGTGCGGTACGCCGCCCACCACTGGTCGTCGAAGACCGCCGGGATGACCGCGTCGTGGTAGAGCGGCCAGATCGTCGAGTTCGCGAAGCCCTGGTAGTAGTCGGTGAACTCGGTCTCCTGCAACGGGAGCGGATGCAGCAGCATGCCGTCGTGCTCGAACGGCTCGGGCTCGACGTCGCCGCCCTCGCCGCCGGACCAACCCACCCAGCGCGCGTGCTGCGCCTTGACCACGGGTTCCAGCGTGGTCACCAGACCACCGGGACTGCGCTGCCAGGTCCGCTCGCCGGCCGTCATGACCTCCCGGATAGGCAGCCGGTTCGCCGCGATGACCAGCGGACTACTCATCTCGTCCGACTATCGCTCGGGCGGCCAGACCCGGGACACGTGCCACGGGGCGTGGCGCTCCTCGGTCGTACCCGGCATCTCCCGGTCGATCGTGCGCACCGAGTACACCACCGTGAACGGGCCCATCCCGAACGTGTCCGCCAGCTCGCCCCATTTCGCCAGCCGGGTCAGCGCCGCCGCGGTCGCCGCCGTCGAAGTGCCGGCGCAGACGAAGATCGTGGTCCGGCCGCCGTTCCAGTTCGTGATCTTCTGGAGTGCGAAGTACTCCTCGTACATGGTGGTGTCGCCGACCTGCGTCTCCCGGCGCTGCAACGACTCGCTCGCGCCGGTGTGATGGAAGCCGAACACCTCGACGCCGGACGCGGCATGGCCCGGCTCGGACTTCGACTCGACGAACTGGATTCGGGTCTGGTCCCCGCAGTTGCTCAGCACGAAGTGGGTGAGCACGTTGTAGACCGGCGAGCCGACCAGCACCAGCGTGCGATGCGCGGACAGGGTACGGCCGATCTCCCCGACCAGCTTCTGGTCGTTGTCGAAGTCAACCGGCTTGTGCTCGTCGATCCGGTGGTGCGGCACGTCGACGTAGTCGATGCTCGGGCTGATTTCGCAGGCCACCGGGCGGTTCATGGCCTCCACACCGAACTGCTCCAGCAGCGCGTACGCCTGCCCGGCGAACGGCCGGCTCTTCACCGCCTCGGCCAGCTCCAGCGCGTACTCGTACTCGGTGGCATTGATCGCCGGCCCGATGAAGCCGTGCCCGATGCTCAGCGGGCTGAGCGAGCCGGCCGGCTTGACGTAGATGTTGGACAGCCGCACCTGGATGGTGGAGTGCCGGCGATCGGTGATCCCGAAGAACCGGCGCAACCGGCGGCGGCCGGGTCGGTAGTACAGCCCGAACACGAGCAGCAGCGGCACCGTGAGGCAGACCGCCGCCGACACGATGTTGGACAGCACATTGCCGACGAAGTCGGACCACGTCCCGATCACCGCACGGTCCTCCCGGCTCCTGACCACGGGCGCCGAACCCATTTATCAAAATCGACCTTATCCGTTCCGCGACGAGAGCGCGACGCACAGTCGCGGTGCGGCCGTCAGGACCAGCGCTGATCAGGGCAAAGCGTCGCGCCTCACGCCGGCAAAGCGGCCACCACGGCACCGACCACCACCACGGCCGGCGGGCGGATCCCGCCGACCGAAGCCGCCAGGTCGCCCAGCGGTACCCGCAGGATGCGCTGCGCGGCGGTCGTACCGTCGGCGATGACCGCGACCGGAGTCTGCCCGGACCGGCCGTGTGCCAGCAGCACCGCGGCGATCGCGGCCAGGTTGCGCAGTCCCATCAGGATGACCAGGGTGCCGCGCAGCCGGGCCAGTGCCGGCCAGTCCACAAGGGACTCCGGATCGCCGGGTGGCAGGTGCCCGGAGACCACCACGAACTCCTGCGCGCTGCCGCGGTGGGTGACCGGGATACCGGCCACCGCCGGCACCGCGACCGCGCTCGTCACACCCGGTACGACGAGCACCGGCACGCCGGCCGCGGCGCAGGCGAGCACCTCCTCCCCGCCGCGGCCGAACACGAACGGGTCGCCGCCCTTGAGCCGGACCACGAACCGGCCGGCTCGCGCGCGCTCCACCAGGATCCGGTTGATCTCGTCCTGGGTGGCCGCCGGCCCGTACGGGATCTTCGAGGCGTCCACGAACTCGACGTCCGGCCGCAACTCGTCCAGCAACAACCCGGGGGTGAGCCGGTCGGCCACCACGACATCCGCCTCGGCCAGCAACCGCCGCCCCTTCACCGTGATCAGCTCCGGGTCGCCGGGTCCGGCGCCGACCAGGGCCACCGTGCCCCGCCGCTCCGGGATGGCCGGCGAGTCCAACTCCGGCAGCAACGCGCGGATCGCGTCCCGTACCGCGACCGCCCGCCGCGGGTCGCCGCCGCCGAGCACCGCGACGGTGACCGGGCCGTGCCGGGTCACCGCCGGCGTCCACGCGGTCGCCGCGTGCCGGTCATCGGCCCGTACGCAGAACACGTTCCGCTGCGCCGCCGCCGCGCTCACCGCGGTAGCCGCCTCCCGATCGTCCAGCGCGGCATGCACCAGCCAGGCGCCGTCCACATCGGACGGTTCGAAGCGCCGTGGCAGCCACCGCAGCCGGCCGGCATCGGCCAGCGCCCGCAGCGCCGGGGTCAGCACCGGGGACACCAGGACCACCTGCGCGCCCGCGTCGAGCAGCGCGGGCACCCGGCGGGTGGCCACCGTACCGCCGCCGACCACGAGTACCCGCCGGCCGTCCAGCCGCAGGGCAAGCGGGTACATCGTCACTTGTGCGCCACCCCGGCCGAGTCGAACGTGGCCACCTCGCGGAGCGTACGGGCCGCGCAGACCAGGATCGGCAGGGCCAGCGCGGCCCCGGTCCCCTCACCCAGGCGCAACCCCAGATCGACCAAGGGGGTACGGCCGAGCCGGCGGAGCGCCAGCGACGCACCCGGCTCCGCGGAGCGGTGCCCGGCAACCATCGCGCCCACCGAGTCCGGCGCGAGCGCGGCGGCCACCAGCGCCGCCGAGGTCGCGATGACCCCGTCCAGGATCACCGGTACCCGCCGGGCCGCGCCGGCCAGGATGAAACCGGCCAGCGCCGCGTGTTCCAGCCCGCCGACCGCGGCGAGCACGCCGAGCGGGTCGCGCGCCGCAGTTCCGGCCGGCGCTGCGACCCCGTGCCGGGCCAGCGCCGCGCGTACCACGGCCACCTTGTGCGCGTACATCTCGTCGTCGATGCCGGTACCCCGGCCGGTGGCGGCCCGCGGATCGGCGCCGGTGAACGCGCACACCAGCGCGGCCGCGGGCGTGGTGTTCGCGATGCCCATGTCGCCGGTGATCAGCGCCGCGGCACCGCCGTCCAGCAGTGTCGTCGCGACCCGTATGCCGACCTCGACCGCGGCCAGCACCTCCTCGCGGGTCAGCGCCGGCTCGACGGTCATGTCCCGGGTACCCGCCCGAACCTTGGCCAGTACCAGGCCGTCGGCGGGCTCCAGGGCCGCGGCCACCCCGACGTCCACCACGGTCACCGACGCGCCGGACTGCCGGGCGAACGCGTTGATGACCGCGCCACCGGCCAGGAAGTTCGCCACCATCTGCGCGGTGACCTCCTGCGGCCACGGCGTCACGCCCTGCGCGTGTACCCCGTGGTCGCCGGCGAACACCGCGATCGCCGCGGGCTCCGGCAGCGGTGGCGGACAGCTACCGGACAGGCCGCAGAGCTGGATGGACAGCTCTTCGAGCAGCCCGAGCGAGCCGGCCGGCTTGGTGAGCCTGGCCTGCCTGGCCCGGCCGGCGGCCATCGCCGCCTCGTCCAGCGGGCGGATCTGCGCGAGCGTCTGATCGAGCACCTAGAGCACCTCCCGGAGCGCGTTGACAAATGCGTCGGTGGTGGCAGTGTCCCGTACCGCGATCCGCAGCCAGTCCGGACCCAGCCCGGGAAACGTGTCGCCGCGCCGTACGGCGTACCCGCGGTCCCGCAGCGCCTCCCGGATCGCGCTCGCGCCGGGGATCTCGACCAGCACGAACGAGCTCGCCGGGATCCCCGAGACCCGTACCCCGGGCAGGGCGGCCAGCGCAGCCACCAGATGGTCGCGCTCACCGGCGAGCCGTACCGCCAGATGCTCTTCGGCCCGGACCGCGACGGGCGCCGCACAGGCGATCGCGGCCGCCAGGGCCGGCGAGGAGACCGGCCACAACGGTTGTACGGCGGCCAGTTCGGCAACCACGCCGGGCGGACCGAGCAGGTAGCCGATCCGCAGCCCGGCCAGCCCCCAGGTCTTGGTGAGGCTGCGGATGACCACCAGCCCAGGCAGGTCCCGCCGGCGGGACAGGGAGTCCGGCTCGCCGGCGATGGTGTCCGCGAATGCCTCGTCCAGCACCAGGATCCGGCCCGGCCGGGCCAGTCCGGCGAGGACCGGGGCGGGATGGCGGACCGACGTCGGGTTGGTCGGGTTGCCGACCACCACGAGGTCCGCGTCGTCCGGCACCAGCCCGGGATCGAGCCGGAACCCGTCCGAGGCAGGCAACACCACCCGGGTCACCTTCTGGCCGGCCGCGTCCAATGCCGCCTCCGGCTCGGTGAACTGCGGGTGTACCACCACCGGCCGGTACCACCGCCGGGCCTGAGCCAGCAGTACGAACGCCTGCGCGGAACCCGCGGTGATCAGCACCTCGTTGTCGGGGCGGGCATGCCGCGCGGCGAGCGCGGCGCGCGCCGATGCCGGTCGCGGATAGCTGGCCAGGTCCCGCAGTGAGGCGGCGATCGGCTCGGACAGCCACCGCGGCATCGGCCCGCGGCGGGTGTTCACCGCGAGGTCGACGAGGCCTGGCGCAAGCTCGGCATCGCCGTGGTGATTGAGATCCGTCATACGAACAGCATCACCGATGCCCGATCACGGCGAACACCACCTGGTTTAACGCGCAATGTCCTATCTTGGGATAGTGATGAAGCGGACGCTGAGGGTCACAGGCCGGGTTGCCACCATCGTTCGTGCTGGCCTGATCGCCGGTGTCGTCGTCGCGGCGGTGGCCTACCCGCTCGCCGCGGTCGGCGGTCTCGGCGCGAAAGCGGGCGCGGATCTGATGAACCACATGCCGGCCGACCTGAAGATCGTACCGTCCGCGCAAACGTCCTATGTGTACGCCGCGGACGGCAAGACGCTGCTCACCACGTTCTACGAGGAGTACCGCAAGTACACGCCGATGGCGCAGATGTCGCCGTACATCCTGCAGGCCATCGTGGCCAGCGAGGACTCCCGGTTCTACGAGCACCACGGGGTTGACATGAAGGGCATCGCCCGGGCCTTCGTCGCCAACCAGCAATCGGGCGAGGTCGCCCAGGGGGCATCCACGCTCACCATGCAGTACGTACGGGCGGCGCTGCGCGACGGCGCGGAGACCCCCGAAGAGGTACGGGCGGCCACCGAGCAGACCACCGGCCGCAAGGTCCGCGAGATGAAGCTCGCGATCGAGCTGGAAAAGAAGATGACCAAAGCGGAGATCCTGGAGCGCTACCTGAACGCGGCGTACTTCGGGCACCGGGCGTACGGCATCTTCGCCGCGGCGGAGGTCTTCTTCTCTAAGCGCCCCAAGGATCTCAACCTCACCGAGGCGGCCATGCTGGCCGGTGTGGTGAAGGCGCCGTCGGCGTACGACCCGGCGGACAGCGACCGGCGGGCGGCAACCGAGCGGCGCAACTACGTGATCGACCGGATGGTGGAGCTGGAGTACATCTCCGCGCCGGCCGCGGAGACCGCCAAGCAGCAGCCGATCAAGTTGCGGCTGACCACCCCGCCGAACGACTGCGCCTCGGTGCCGTACCGGTACAACCAATGGGGCTTCGTCTGCGACTACCTGAAGAACTGGTGGGACTCGCAGAAGGCGTTCGGCAACAGCCCGGCCGAGCGGGAGAACGCGCTGCGCCGCGGCGGCTACAAGATCGTCCTGTCGGTGGACCCGCGGATCCAGGGGGTCGCCCAGCACGCGGTGATGAGCAAGGAGCCCGCCGACAGCTCGTACGCGCACGGCCTGGTCGCGATCGAGCCGCGGACCGGCCTGATCAAAGCGATGGCGGTGAACCGGATCTACTCGCTCGACCAGTCGCACAACGGCGAGCACAGCGACTGGAACAAGCGCGGCAAGATGCCCGGCAACTACCCGAACACGGTGAACCCGCTGCTCGGCGGCGGTGACATGGCCGGATACCAGGCCGGCTCGACGTTCAAGATGTTCACCATGACCGCCGCGCTGGACGCCGGGTTCAAGCTGTCCAAGTCGTTCTACGCGCCGATGCGGTACACCTCGATCTATCTCACCGGGTGGGACGAACCGTCCGCGTGCAACGGCGGCCACTGGTGCCCGCAGAACGCCAGCGGCGCGATGACCGGTACCCAGAACATGTGGTCCGGCTTCGGCAAGTCGGTGAACACCTACTTCGTCCAGCTGGAACAGGCCGTCGGCGCGGAGCGCGCGGTACGGATGGCGGAGAAGCTCGGGCTGACCTGGCACACCGACACCGACAAGATGATGGCCTCACCGGCCCGGGCCAACGGCTGGGGAGCCTTCACCCTGGGCGTACCGGACACCACGCCGCTGGAGATGGCCAACGCGTACGCCACGATCGCCGGCGACGGGCTCTACTGCGAGCCGCTACCGGTCCTGTCGATCAGCAACCCGGATGGCACGCCGGCCGCGGTGACCACAAAGGACGGTAAGCAGATCCCGGTCGCCGCGCCGCGCTGCCACCGGGTGGTCAGCGAAGGCGTGGCCCGCGCGGCCGCCGATGCCGCGCGCTGTGTCACCGGGTACGGCGCAGCCGCGGGTGGTTGCGGCGGCTGGTCGACGGCCCCCGGGGTGTACGGCGACGTGGGCCGCCCGGTGGCCGGCAAGACCGGTACCACCGACGACACCCGGGCGGCGTGGTTCGTCGGCTTCACCCCGGACCTGGCCGCGGCGAGCTTCATCGCCGACCCGGACAACCCGTTCCACGTGGCCGGTGACGGCAACGCGTGGAAGCCCATCCAGTCGGTATCCGAGACGATCCGCGACGGCCTGGCCGGCCGGCCGGTGCGTCAGTTCCCCGGCCCACCCGGCTGGATCCGCTGACCCGCCTCCCGGTGTGGCGCCGCTGCTCGACCGGCACGGTATTAGCGCTCCTTCTGCTCTGCCCACCGTGGCGGGGCAGAGCCGGTCCTGCTCCGTCATGGTGGGCAGAGCAGAAGGACCCAGCGGATATGCCGTGGGGTGCGCCTCACCGCAGGTCGGCGGCGACCAGCGACCAGACCTCGAGGTCGACCCGTCCACTGTGGACGTAGCCGGCGTTGCGCAGCAGGCCCTCGTAGATGAAGCCGGCCTTCTCCGCAACCCGGCGGGAGGCGAGGTTGCCCGGCGCCACCCGCAGCTCGATCCGCTGGAAACCGTGCTCCAGGATCAGCGCGATGGCCAGCGCGTCGACGCCCTCGGCGGCCACCCCGAACCCGCGCGCGGCCGGCGCCACCGCGTACGCCACCTCGGTGACCCGGGACACCCAGTCGGTCCGCTTGGTCCACAGGCAGCCGACCAGCCGGCCGTCCTCCCGCCGTACCACGGCGTAGTGGTCGCCGACCCCGCTGTCGCGCCGCTCGGTGGCCATGTCGGTGCACCACGCCTGCGCCTCGATCTTCCCGTACTCCTCCGGGATGGGCAGCCAGCGCTGGGTCTGCTTGTCGCCGAACACGTCCGCGACCGCGGGCGCGTCGGCGCCGGTCAACGGGCGTACGTCCAGCCGCGGAGTAGCGACGGTGAGCGTTGGGAACCGGCGCACCGCGACCTGCCCATTCACGCCGCCTCCTCGCGTTCTGCCGAAGCGTCGGCGGTCGCCGCGGCCACCAGCCGGTTCGCGATCTCCGGATGGCCGGCCCAGTGCAGGGTCAGGTACGACGCGTGTACGCCGCGCCGCACGAAGCCCTCCGGCCGCCCGCCCGGCCACAGCCACGCGGCATCCGTACCGGCCCGCGGTGACACCTGGGTTCGGTGCTGCTTGTAGCCGACCACCTGGGTGCCGGCCGGACCGATCGGCGAGGCGGCCTGCGCGGTCGCCGCCCGGTACCCGATCACGAGTTGATCCGCGGTCCGGGCGGCGGCGTCGAGCACGCCACACATCGGCTGGCCGTCGAACTCGCGGCACAGCCAGACCAGCCCGGCACCCTCCGCGATCACCGGGCGGCCGGATCGGGCCAGCTGTGCCACGCTCGCCGACAGGCCGCCGTTCGCGGCCAGCTCATCGGCGTACGCCTCGGGCAGGCCGCCCGGGATCACCAGCCCGGCGGTCCCCTCGGGCAGGGCCTCGTCGCGCAGCGGATCCACCGCAACGACCTCGGCACCGGCCGCGTACGCCAGCTCGCCGATCTCCGGGTACCCGTAGCCACCAGCGATCGCGATGACCGGCCGTGGACCGTCACTCGCGGCGCCGGCCCCGGTCTCGGCCGCCGCGGACCACGGCTCCTGCGGCAGGTCCGGTGCGGAGCGCGCGAGCCGCAGGATCCGCTCGACATCGACAGTGGCCGCAACGGTCTCGCCCAGCCGCCGCACCGCCCGGGTCGCCTCCAGGCTGCGGTGGATCACGGGTACCGGACCGAGTGCCCGGTCCGGCAGCGCGGTCGCGCCGCCCGGGGCGAGCGCGCGCCGGCGCAGCATGCCGAGCACGGGTACCCCGATATCGCCCAGCGCCTCCCGGAGCAGCTCCTCGTGCCGGTCGGAAGCGACCCGGTTGAGGATCACGCCGCCGA
>DASRRF010000145.1:0-7272 GCA_035695905.1 Micromonosporaceae bacterium
GCGCGCCCTCGACATCCTGTCGCTGCTGACCGAGGACCGGCCGGTGGTCTCGGTCCGCGAAATCGTCGAGGAGACCGGCCTGGCGAAGACCACGGTCCTGCGGCTCGTGCTCACGCTGGAGCACAGCGGGCTGCTGTGGGCGACCTCGAACGGGTACGCCGCCGGGCCCGGCCTGTGGCGCTGGGCCCACCTGGCCCGGCGCAGCTGGGAACTGCCGCCGGAGACCCAGCGGATGATGCGGGATCTCGCCGCCCGGCAGCGCGAGACGGTCAACCTGTACGTGGCCCGGGATATCGTCCGGGTCTGCATCGCTCAGCAGGAGAGCCCGGAGCCGTTGCGGCACGTGGTACATGTCGGGGACGAGCTGCCGCTGTGGGGCGGTGCCTCGGCCAAGGTACTGCTCACCAGCGCCTCGGCGACCCTGCTGGCGCGAGTCGCCCGCAGCTCCCCGTACGGCGACGGGCATGTGCGGCGGTTGCGGGAGTGGATCGGCGAGACCACCCAGCACGGGTACGGGGTGAGCCATGGCGAGCGCGAGGACGGCTTGTCCGCGGTGGCCGTGCCGATCACCGGCCGGTCCGGCTCGGTGGTGGCCGCGCTGTCGTTGAGCGGCCCCACGATGCGCTTCTCCGAAGAGCGCGTCGCGGAGTTCGCCGCCGACCTGCGCCGCATCGCACAGCGCATGTCGGAGCGCGGGTTCGACCACCCGCTGATTTCCGGTAACTGACGAAGGGAACGGCCGATGCAGGAACGCCCGTTGACCGGCATCCGGGTCCTCGACCTGACCAATGTCCTCGCCGGGCCGTACTGCAGCTACCAGCTCATGCTGTTCGGCGCGGAGGTGGTGAAGATCGAGCTGCCCGGCCTCGGGGATCTCGCCCGGCGGCTGGGCCCGGATCCCGAGCTGAACGCCGCTGGACTCGGTGCGTCGTTCCTGGCCCAGAACGCGGGCAAGAAGTCCGTCGAGCTCAACCTGAAGGAGCCCGCCGACCGGGCGACGTTCGAGACGATGGTCGGCGTGGCCGACGTCCTGGTGGAGAACTTCCGGGCCGGCGTGCTGGCCCGTCTCGGGTACGACTGGACTGTCCTGAGTGGACTCAACCCGGCGCTGATCTACTGCGCGATCAGCGGGTTCGGCCAGACCGGACCGATGAGCCAGGCGCCCGCATACGACCAGATCATCCAGGGTCTGTCCGGGATGATGAGCGTCACGGGTACGCCGGAGACCGCGCCGCTGCGGGTGGGGTTCCCGATCTGCGACACGCTCGGCGGGCTCACCGCCGCCCTGGCGATCGCGGCCGCGGTGGCCGGCCGGGCCCGGCACGGTGACGGCTGCTTCCTGGACGTGTCCATGTTGGAGGCCTCCGTCGCGGCGATGGGCTGGACGGTGTCCAACTACGTCGTCGGCGGCGTGGCGCCACAACCCATGGGCGATCAAAACGCCACCGCCGCACCGTCGGGCACGTTCGACGCCGCCGACGGGCCGCTGAACATCGCCGCGAACGAGCAGGGCCAGTTCGAGACGCTGTGCGACCTGATCGGCCGTCCCGACCTGCTCACCGATCCCCGCTTCGCCGACCGGGAGGCCCGCAAGGTCCATCGCGAGGCGCTCAGCCACGAGCTGAACAAGGCGTTGAGTGCCCGCGGAGCGCGGGAGTGGGAGGACCTGCTGGGGCCGGCGGGCGTCCCGGCCGCCCGGATCCTGACCGTGCCGCAGGCGGTCGAGTCGGACCAGCTGACCCACCGGCGGTTCTTCGCCGACCTGCCGTTCCCGGGCGAGCCCGCCCGGCGGCTGCGGGTGAGCGGCAGCGGTGTGCTGGTCGACGGCCGGCAGCTACACCCCACGGCTCCCCCACCCCGGCTGGGCGAGCACAACGCCGAGGCGGCCGCGCTGGTGAACCGGTGGCGCGCCGAGCGGCCGGATGCGTCATGACCACCGCGGACCGGGAGGTTGCCGACTGGTGGGGCACCGCGATCTCGCGGATCGAGCCGGGCGTCATCGAGCTGCGGGGCCGTCCGATCCAGGAGCTGATCGGCTCGACCAGCCTGGTCGCGATGATCTGGCTGCTGCTCCGCGGTGACCTGCCCCGGCCGCACGAGGCCGCGCTGCTGGAGGCCGCGCTGGTGGCCTCCGTCGACCACGGCCCGCACGCACCGTCGATCGCCAGCGCCCGGATCGCGATCACCTGTGGCGTCGCGCTGAACAACGCCGTCGCCAACGGGGTCAACGTGCTCGGCGACATCCACGGCGGCGCCGGGGAACAGTGTGTGCGGCTGCTCACCGAGGTACGCGACCGGGTGGCGAACGGCACCGACCCCGCCGCGGCGGTGGACGAGGTGCTCGCCGGATGGCGAACCCGCTCGCCGTACCTGCCCGGGTTCGGGCACCGCTTCCACGCCGTGGACCCGCGCCGCGACCCGCTTCTGTCCCTTGTGGACGATGCGGTCCGCGACAGGCTCGTCACCGGGGACCACCTGGCCGCCGCCCGGGGGATCGAAGCCGCGCTGAACCGGGACCGTAGCCGGCCGATCCCGATGAACATCGACGGCTGCACCGCGGTGATCTACGCCGAGCTCGGGTTCGCCGCGCCGCTGGCGCGCGGCCTGTTCGTGCTCGGCCGCAGCATCGGCATCCTGGCCCACGCCTGGGAGGAGTCGCAACAGGGCCGGCGCAACAAGGGCCCGATCCCGCCGGGGATCCGGCCGACGTACCTCGGTCCGTGAGACGCTGGCGATCGACCTACCCATCGCCGGACCCGCCGGTCAGCGCGACGAAGTGCCGGTACATCCGGTCCGCGTCCGGCGCCCGGCCGGTGAACAGCCGGAACGCTTCGGCGGCCTGGAACACCACCATCGCTCCACCATGGAGGGTCGGGCAGCCCCGCTCGTGGGCGTAGCGCAGCAATTCGGTCCGCAACGGGCGGTAGATGATGTCGGCCACCCACATGCCTGGCCGCAGCAGGTCCGCGGCCAGCGGCAGGCCGCCGTTCGGAGCCATGCCGACCGGGGTGGCGTTGACCAGACCATCGGCGGTACGCACCAGCTCCGGCAGTTCGTCCGTGGCGCCGGCCACCACTGTCCGGTGTGGACGGTCGAGGGCGGCGACGAGGCGCTCGACACGGCCGGGCTCGACGTCGACGATCGTCACCCGGCCCGCGCCGAGCTCGACCAACGCCCGCGCCACCGCCGCGCCGGCTCCGCCCGCCCCGAGCAGCACCACGTGCGCCATCGGGGCACCGGGTAGCCCGCGGACGAAGCCTTCCGCGAAGCCGTACCCGTCGGTGTTGTGCCCTACCGCCCGGCCGGCGGTGAAGACGACGGTGTTGACCGCGCCCAGAACGTTGGCCACGCCGGAGAGCTCATCCAGGTGCCCTACCACGGTCTGCTTGCAGGGGTGGGTGATGTTCAGGCCGGCGAAGCCCGTCCGGCGGGCCTCGTTGACCAGCTCGCCCACCTGGTCGGGCGCCAACCCCAGCTCGTCGAGGTCGAGGAGTTGGTAGGCGTAGCGCAGTCCCAGCTCGTCGGCCTCCCGCTCGTGCAGCGCCGGGCTCAGGGACGTGCCGATGCCCGTACCGATCAGGCCCACCACGTACCGGCCGAGCTTGCTGGTCATTCGCGGTCTCCGCAGCTAATGTACGAACTAGTACGTTAGTTATCCGTCGCGCGACCCTGGAAGTCAAGACCCGTGAGACACTCGACCGTCGACCAGCTCTCTTCCCATCCCCCGCTGCCGGAGGGCACGTCCGCGGCGGAGCGTCGGCGCGACTCCGGGCGCACCCGCACCGAGATCCTCGAGGTCGCTACCGGGGAGTTCGCGGCGCGCGGCTACAACGGCGCGCGGGTCGACGAGATCGCCGCCCGGACCCGGACCACGAAGCGGATGATCTACTACTACTTCGGCGGCAAGAAGCAGCTCTACCTCGCCGTGCTGGAGCGGGCGTACGCCCGCATCCGGGCCGCCGAACAGGCGGTCCGGGTCGACCACCTGGACCCGGTGACGGCGATCCGCCGGCTGGCGGAAATCACGTTCGACCACCACGAGGCGCACCCGGACTTCATCCGGCTGGTCAGCTTCGAGAACGTCCACCACGGCGAGCACGTCGCCGAGCTGGCCCAGCTGGTCGACCTGAACGCCCCGGTGATCCGGCTGATCGACGAGATTCTCGGCCGCGGCCGTGCGCAGGGTATCTTCCGCGACGACATCGACGCGGTCGATGTGCACCTGGTGATCAGCGCGTTCTGTGTCTTCCGGGTCGCCAACCGGTACACGTTCGGCGCCATCTTCGGCCGCGACCTGGTCGACCCGGCCCGGCGCGAGCATTACCGCACGTTGCTCGGCGACTTGGTCGTCGACCACCTGACCGTCACACGGTGAAGGTTCCGCCGTCAACGGCCGCCTCCGCACCGCTGCGTTCGTCGGCCGTGAACGGGTTGGTGTTGTTCAGGTGCGTGTAGAGGATCCGCTGTCCCGGCCGCCTGGGTAGCAGCGGGAGCGAGGTTTCGATCGGCAGGTGGCCCATCGAGGCGGCGGCCCGCCCTGCGCCCATCTCGTCCTCACCAAGGAACGTACCGTCCAGCAGGACGCAGTCGGCGGTGTCCACAGTGGACGCGAACGGTTCGCCCCACGCCGGCAGGCAGGGAGCGTAGACGAGAACGCCGCCGGTGCCCCGGTCGGTGAGCTGAAGCGCGACCGCCCAGTCATCGCCCGGATGGCCGGCCGCATAGCGCGGTGGCTTGGCGCCGACCGGAATCGCTCGGACAGTGAGCCCGCCGTCGAGGTCCATCGGGTGGTCCGGGGGCAGCAGCGTCCAGGTCACGGTGGTGTAGGGCGCCAGCAGAGCCCGCACCGGGAAGGGGCCGTCCAGCACGGACAAGACGGCGGCACTGCCGTACACGGTCAGGCTCTTGGCCTCACGCAGTGCGAGCAGGCCCAGGGCGTGATCGAGCTCCGCGGTGGACAGCAGCACGCCGCGGATGGGCGAGTCGCGGGTACCCTCGGCCGGTGCCAGCTCCGGCGCCGAGAGGACCTGGGCGCGCAGATCGGGTGAGGCGTTGAGCAGGTACCAGGACCCGCCATCCGCGGACACTGCGACGCTGTCCTGCCGGCGGTCGGTCCCAGCCCGGCGGGCGTCCAGGCAGTGACGGCAGCCGCAGTTCCACTGTGGAGTGCCGCCGCCGGCCGCGGTGCCCAGCAGCCGGACCTTCACCGGTTCCGCCGCGGCACCACCGGTACGGGTGCGGCGGTGGCGAGCTCCTGGACGAGATGGTGGAGCGGCGAGAGCCCGCACACCGGGTCGGTGACGCCCGGGTCGCCGGTGAGCTGGTACGCCTGGCACCGGCAGCCGCCGAAGTCCACCTCCCGCAACGCGCAGCTGTGGCAAGGCTCGGGCAGCCAGGCGGTACCCCGGAACCGGTTGAACGAAACAGAGTCGTACCAGATGTCGGTCAACGCTCTACTGTGGACGTTTTCGATGCCGAGCCCGGGAATCTGCCGGGCGGCCAGGCACGGCATGACGTCGCCGTCCGGCGCGACGACGAGCTGCCGGAGCCCCCAGCCGTCCATGCACGGCTTGGGACGGTCGGCGTGGTAGTCGGCCGGCACGTAGACGATTTCGACGGTGTCGCCAAACCGGTCCCGGACCGCACCGGCGTCGCGGATGGCGGTATCGACCTGCCGCGGGGTCGGCATCAGGGCGGCCCGGTTGCGCAGACCCCACCCGTAGAACTGGGTGTGGGCCAACTCCAGCCGGTCCGCACCGAGGCCCACGGCCAGCTCGGCGATGGCGAGCAGCCGGTCCACGTTGCCCCGGTGCAGCACCACGTTGACGGTCAGCGGCAGGCCGGATCGGCGGACCAGCGCGGCGGCGGCGAGCTTGCGGTCGTAGGCCGCGATGCCGGCCACCCGGTCCGCCGCGAACCGGTCAGCGTCCTGAATAGACAGTTGCAGGTGGTCCAGTCCGGCGGCCACCAGCGCGTCCAGGCGATGCGCCGGCATCGGGATGCCGCTGGTCACCAGGTTCGTGTACATGCCCAGCGCACCAGCCCGCTCAACGAGAGCGACGAGGTCGTGGCGCAGCAGCGGCTCGCCGCCGGACAGATGCACCTGCAGCACACCGAGCTCCCGCGCCTGCCCGAGGACCCGCAGCCAGTCCTCGGTGGCCAGCTCGCGACCGGCACCGGTCACCGGGTTCGAGCAGTACCCGCAGTGCAGCGGGCATCGGTAGGTCAGCTCGGCGAGCAGGCCGACCGGAACAGGCCCGCGCCCAGCTGTGGCTCCCGCAAGTGGTGAAGACCTCAGCGCGATGCCGGTACCGTCCATTGTGGCCACTCGCCGGGCCACCAGGGTTGCGACCAGCTCGACGACGTCCGCGACGGGCGCCGTGTCGTAGACCCGGGCCAGGTCCGCCGCGATCGCGGTCACCGTCCGCCTGCCGTCGCAGCGGGCCACGATCTCGGCGGCGGTCTCGTCCAGCAGCAGCGCGCCCTCCGGGTACAGCAGCGCCGCCTGACCTCGGACCGGATCGTGGACCAGCCGTACTCCCGGCCGGAAGCCGGGCAGGGAGTCCGGCGTGACCCTACTCACCGTGACGTGCCCGCGTAGTCGATCGCGTCGAGCATGGCCCGCAGGACGTCGCACTTGAACGCCAGCGCGGCGACCGCGGCCTCCTGCCGCTCCCGGGTCGGGCAGTGGTCGAGGACCAGGTCGATGGTGTACGCGCTGTCGTGGCGTACCACCGGGATCCGGGCCTCGAAGTAGGCGAAGCCATCCGGTTTGATCCAGCCGTAATGGCGGCGCCAGGCCGCAATGCGGTCGGCCATCAGGTCGGGCGAGAACAGCTCGGTCAGCGCCGCCGCGGCACCTTCGACCCACGACCGGTCGCGGCAGAAGGCAAGGTACGCGTCGACCGCGAACCGGACGCCCGGCAGCAGGTGCCGCTCGTCGAGCACCTCCTCCCGGGTCAGCCCGACCGCCTCGGCCAGGACGAGCCAGTCGGCCAGCCCACCGCCCGGCCCGTCCTGGAACGCGATCCGCTCCATCCACTGTAGACGGACCTCGGGCAGCGGGCAGTTGGCCATGATGGCCGCGTTCTTCCGGGACAGGATGCATTGGTAGTACCAGCGGTTCGCGACCCAGGACCGGACCTCGGCCGGCGTGCAGCCACCCTCGTGCAACCTCAGGTGGAACGGGTGCCGGTCCCAGTACCGTTCTCCGAGCACATGCAGCGCCGCAGCGAAGTCAGCGCGGTCCATCATGGTCAGTACACTTCGATC
>DASRRF010000146.1:0-5735 GCA_035695905.1 Micromonosporaceae bacterium
AGTATGTCTCTGCGCCATAAATATGGCGCAGAGACATACTGCGCTGAAGTAGACCCCGACTCCGCCGGTCACCCGAGGGCCGCCTTCTGCAGACCGGCGAGCTCGGCGCAGCCGGTCAACCCCAGGTCCAGCAACGCATCCAGCTCGGCCCGGGAGAACACCCCGGCCTCCCCGGTGCCCTGGACCTCGACGAAGTCGCCGGTACCCGTACATACGACGTTCATGTCGACCTCGGCCGCGACATCCTCTTCGTAGCACAGGTCCAGGCGTGGCTCGCCGGCGATGACGCCGACGCTGACCGCGGCGACCGAACGGTAGACCACATCGGACGGTTTACCGGCGAGCTTGCGCCGCCCGGCGAGCCAGGACACCGCGTCGTGCAACGCGACGTAGGCGCCGGTCACCGACGCGGTACGGGTACCGCCATCGGCCTGCAGCACATCGCAGTCCAGCACGATCGAGTTCTCGCCGAGGGCGGCCAGGTCGATGCAGGCGCGCAGGCTGCGGCCGATCAACCGGGAGATTTCATGGGTACGCCCACCGATGCGGCCCTTGACACTCTCCCGATCCGAGCGGGTGGTGGTGGCCCGGGGCAGCATCGAGTACTCCGAGGTCACCCAACCGAGCCCGGATCCCTTGCGCCAGCGCGGTACGCCATCGGTGACGCTGGCCGTACACAGCACCCGGGTAGCTCCGAACTCGACGAGCACCGAGCCTTCCGGATGGATGCTCCAGTTGCGGGTCAGCGCTACCGGTCGGAGCTGATCGGGCGCGCGCCCGTCGGGTCGAGACATGCCCGTGAGCCTAGTTTGCCCACGACGGCGACTCAGAGTTGGTAGCGCATGCCGGGCCGGGCGATGTCCACCGGTCCACCGAACGCACCGGCGGCCGCTTCGTAGCTGACCGCCTCGCTGCCCCACGCGGGTACCAGATGGGTCAGCACCAGCCGGCCGACGCCGGCCTTGGTCGCGTGCTCGCCCGCCTCGCGCCCGGTCAGGTGCAGGTCCGGCGGGTTCTCCATACCGTCGATGTAGCTCGCTTCGCAGAGGAAGAGGTCCGCGCCCTGCGCCAGCCGGACGAGGGCGTCGCACGGCGCGGTGTCCGCCGAGTAGGCCAACGCCTTCCCGCCGTGCTCCAGCCGCACGCCGTACGTCTCGACCGGGTGGTTCATCTGGTCGACGGTGACCGTGAACGGGCCGATCGGAAACGTGCCCGGCTGCAGACCGTAGAACGTGTAGACGTCGTCGAGCCCACCCTCGTCCGGGCTGTACGCGGTGGCCAGCCGGTCCGGCGCACCGGCCGGGGCGTACATCGGAACGGGTGGGTACGGACCGTCCGGCGCGTACCGGCGTACCACGACGTAGTTACAGGCGTCCAGGATGTGGTCACAGTGCAGATGGGTGAGCAGGATCGCGTCGATCGACAGGAGTCCGGCGTACCGTTGCAGCGCGGAGATTGAGCCGGGGCCGAAGTCGATCAGCAGCCGGAAACCATCCGCCTCGACGTGGTACGCCGAGCAGGCGGACTCGGGGCCGGGAAAGCTGCCAGCGGACCCGAGGACGGTAAGCCTCATGCTGCCGCTCCCGCAGCCGCCGACGTCGCAGCCGCTACCGGAGCCGCCGCCACCGGGGCACTCGCGAGCAGGTCCGCGCCCAGGCCGCCGAGCCCGAGCAGCCGCCGGGCGAGCCGGGCGAACGGCACCGCCTCGCCGGTTGTCAGCAGCTCGTGGGCGGGCACGCCGCCGTCGCGCAGCAGGTCCCGTTCGGTGAGCACGCGGTAGACATCCTTGGCGGTCTCATCGGCGCTGGACACCAGCGTGACACCCTCACCCATCACCAGACTGATCATGCCGGTCAGCAGCGGGTAATGCGTACAGCCGAGCACCAATGTGTCGACGCCGGCCCGCTGCAAGGGTTCCAGGTACGCGCTGGCCAGGCCGAGCAGCGCCCGGCCGGACGTGGTACCCCGCTCGACGAAGTCGACGAACTGCGGGCACGCCGCGCTCGCGACGCTGACCTGCGGCGCGGCGGCGAACGCGTCCTCGTACGCCCGGCTGGAGATGGTCGCCTGGGTGCCGATCACGCCGACCCGACCGTTGCGGGTAGCGGCCGCCGCGCGGCGCACCGCCGGCCGGATCACCTCCACCACGGGTACGGAGTACCGCTCGCGGGCATCGTGCAGGCACGCGGCGGACGCCGTGTTGCACGCGATCACGAGCAGCTTCACGCCCTGCCCGACCAGATGATCAAGGCAGGACAAGGCGTACCGTCGTACGTCCGCGATCGGCTTCGGCCCGTACGGCACGTGCGCCGTGTCACCCAGGTAGATCACCTGCTCATGGGGCAGTTGATCAAGAATGGCACGAGCCACCGTCAGGCCGCCGACTCCGGAGTCGAAGATGCCAATCGGCGCGTCCGTCACGCTGCGCAGCCTACGCCGGGGATCCGCTTCGGCTGAAAGGTCTGATGGAACATGTCGCGAACGTGACACACCAGGTGAGGGCGTGCTGCTGGCGCTCATTGCAGCGAGTGCGTTACGCGATACCGAACGAAACGTTGCAGAGGGTGACGGCCTCGCCGACGGTTGCGGGAGCCCGGGTTCCGGAAATGGGTGACACAGTGAGCACAGATTCCGGCATGTCAACGTCCACCGCGGCGGCGACCGGACAGGTCCCCTCGGCCCGTTCGGGCGCCGAGGCCGGCACCGCGCCGGGCGCCCGTCCGGGCATCCCCGGTTCGCGGGTGCCGGGCGAACCCCGTACCCCCCATCACCAAGGCCGGCATGCCGGCACCGCAACGGGCCGGCGGGCGCCGTTGTGGGCAGGCGCCGTCGCCGCCCTGCGCTTGCCGACGGCCGAAGACCCCGCTCCGCCGGTACGCCGGATGGCGTTGCTCAGCACGTGGGCGGCGGTCCTCGGCCTGATCGGCATGGCGGTCGCGGCCCGGGCCTTCGTGGCGATCCTGTTCAACGCGGTACCCGCGCTGTTCGAGCCCACCATGATCGTGGTCGGGCTCGCCGGCGTCGGCCTGACTGTCGGCGCGTTCGTCACCGTGCACGACCGCCGCCTGCCATGGCTTTTGCTGGGCGCGGCGACGGTCGCCCTGGCCGTGGTACTGGGCCTGGCCATCCTGGTGGTCTGACCAGGCCCCCCGGCTCAGGCCCAGAGCTGGCCTTCCAGGGCCGTCTCGGCCTCGGCGAGCGTGCCCCCGTACGCCCCGGTCGACAGGTACTTCCAGCCTCCGTCGGCAACCAGGAACGCCACGTCGGCGCGGCGTCCCGCCTTGACCGCCTCGTGCGCCACCGCGAGCGCGGCGTGGCAGACCGCGCCGCTGGAGAAGCCGACGAACAGCCCCTCGACCTCGACAAGCTGGCGGGTGCGCAACACAGCGTCGCGGGTACCCACGGAGAACCGGCGGCTGAGCACGGTCGCGTCGTACAGCTCGGGTACGTAGCCCTCGTCGATGTTCCGCAGGCCGTAGACGAGCTCGCCGTACCGCGGCTCGGCCGCCACGATCTCGACGCCGTCGACCTTCCCGCGCAGGTACCGGCCGACGCCCATGAGCGTGCCGGTGGTACCGAGGCCGCCGACGAAATGCGTGATCGTCGGCAGGTCGCGCAGCAGCTCCGGGCCGGTCGTCTCGTAGTGCGCCCGGGCGTTCGCCTCGTTGCCGTACTGGAACAGCATGGTCCAGTCGGGGTGCTCGTCGGCGAGCTGCTTAGCCAGCGCGACGGCCTGGTTGGAGCCGCCTGCGGCCGGGGAAAAGATGATCTCCGAGCCGTACATCCGGAGCACCTGGACCCGCTCGGCCGAGACGTTCTCCGGCATCACGCAGACCAGCCGGTACCCCCGCAGTTTCGCCACCATGGCCAGCGAGATGCCGGTGTTCCCGCTGGTCGGCTCCAGGATCGTGGCACCCGGACGGAGTGTGCCGGCCTGCTCGGCGGCGCGGACCATCCACAGCGCCGCCCGGTCCTTCACGCTGCCCGTCGGGTTGCGATCCTCGAGCTTGGCCCACAGTCGTACGCCGGGTTGCCCGGGTGCCGCCTGGGGCGACAGCCGGGGCAGCCCGACCAGCGGCGTACCGCCGCAGGAGTCGAGGACGTTCTCGAATCGCGCCACGGCACCCAGCCCCTAGATAGGTGGCAAGGTAGGTCGGGTGGGTGGGGCGGCGGGGTGAGTAAGGCATAGCGCGGCGAGCGCGGCCAGGCCGAACGCGCCACCGGCCACCGCCGGCAGGATCGTCACCGTGTCGCCGTCGTTGAGCTTCGCGTCCAGCGCGGTGAGGCCGGACGGCGCGAGGAACCGGACATCCTCATCGTTCACGTACACATTGACGAAGCGGTGCAGCCCGCCCTCGGGGGTGATCAACCGGCCTCGCAGGCCGGGGTGCTTGGCGTCCAGGTCGACGAGCAGGTCGCCGAGGGTGGAGCCGGCGCCGTCGACGGCCTTCGCGCCACCGGTGTACGAACGCAGGATGGTAGGGATGCGAACCTCGATAGCCATTGGGGTTTCTACTCCTCAAGTCAGGCAGGGACAGGGGTACGACTACAGGACGGGTGTCAGCTGGCCGGGCGACACTCGTAGTCGACCCCCAGCGGGGTCTGCCCAAACAGGTAGGACTGGACGGCATTCGGGTCCACGGTGGCATCAACGACGTGGACCGGCTCCTCGGTTACGGCTCCGGCCACGATTCGGAACGAACGAATCTCGGTCGCGTCCGGCTCGCGGGTGGACACGAGCAGGTAATGCGCGTCCGGCTCGCCGGCGAGGTTGATGTCGGTCCGGGACGGATAGGCCTCCGTCGCGGTGTGCGAGTGGTAGATCACGACCGGCCGCTCGTCCCGGTTGTCCATCTCCCGCCACACCCGCAGCTGCTCCATCGAGTCGAAACGATAGAACGTGGGCGAACGCTCGGCGTTCTCCATCGGGATGTGCCGGACCGGCGTGTCGCCGTCCACCGGGCCGGCAACCACGCCGCACGCCTCATCGGGGTGGTCCCCCCGGGCGTGGGCGACGATCGCGTCCACGATCGTCCGGGCAATGGTGAGCACGGCTCACAGCGTACCCGCGCCGTCGCTCCGCCCCGGCCGGTTCGGCGCGCCCTTGATAGACGTTGGCCTATCCACCCGAATAACCGGCCGCGTTTCTGGGGCAGATAGGCCAACGTATATGTCGCGCTCGGGGGGCGCGGTAACCGTCACATCACTCTTCGTAATCAACGTTTCGCCGCTGGTGGCCTGAGATATCCGGTACGCCCGAAAAGTTGGCGTTGTCCTGGGGCGCCCGGCGCCGTGCCTCGATACGCTGAGTGACCGTCCAAAAGTGACAGAGGACACAGGACCGACCCCTGGTCGCCCCATTTGAGCTGCTTATCGTTGCCCGATGCGCCACGACAACGACGTCGACACGCAGTGTCACAGCCCCCGTAGGAACCGACTGACCACCGCCCTCCCGTTCCTGGGCAGAGCCACGAGTTGGCGGGTCGCCGCCGTCGGTCTCGCCCTGCTCGGCGCCGCCGCGATCGCCGAGGCGGCCGCGGGCGGCCCGGCCGATGTCCGCACCCCGACGACCGCTACCGCCGCCGAACGCGGCGACGCCCCGATAGCCGCCGCGCGCGGCGAGCAACGAGCCGGCAAGGTCGCGGCACCGCCGGCCAAGGCCAAGGCCGCCACTCCGCCCAAGCCGGCCGCCCCGGCCAAACCCGCCGCCCCGGCCAAACCCGCCGCCCCCGCCA
>DASRRF010000147.1:0-2540 GCA_035695905.1 Micromonosporaceae bacterium
CCCATCAGCGCCACCATCGGCACGGTCAGCACCGCGGTGGCGACGACGACCAGTACGGTCAACTCCACCTGCGGGAGGTGCCGGGCCAACAGGTGGTAATGCGCGTCCACGAAGTCGGCCGCGGCCGGATGGACCAGATAGATGCCGAACGAGAGTCGGGCAAGCGACCGGATCGCACTGCGGACCGCGGTGGAGCGCACCGCGGCCAGCCGGCAGGCCAGCAGGTAGAGCAGTCCGAACGCGGGTACGGCATAGGCGACCGTCACCGGCTGCAGCGAGGTGGACGCGGCGTTGGGTTCCGTACCGCCCTCGGAGTCCACCAGGAACACCGCCTCCGCGGCGACCAGGCTCACCGCGACCGCGATGATGACGAGCATGACGTGCTCGACCAGCCAGGCGTGCACGACATCCAGGTTGACCGCGATGACCGCACCGAGCAGGAGCCAGAACTGGTACGCGACAAGGCTGGCCTCGCCGGCGACCGGGCTGAGCCAGCCGCCCGGCAGGCCAACGTAGTAGTAGATCGCGTAGGTGGCGATCTGCGCCGCCGCACCGATCGCGAGCAGCCAGATGTGCCGCCCCCGAGTGGCCGCCACGAGCCGCAGGCACCAGGGGAAGAGAAGTCCGAACTGCAGGCTCACCACCAGGAAGTAGAGGTGGTACTTCCCGTCGCCGACCCACAACGACCGGGCGTACGCCAGCGGTACGGCCGACTCGTGCGGCCACTGCGCATGGATCAGGTACGCGGCCGTCCACACCGCGTACGGCACGCCGATGACGAGCAGCCGGTGCCGGCGGAACCGCTGGGCACCCGGCAACCGGCCGGCCGGATCGGCCTTCGGGGCGTACGAATGCACCAGAACCAGCGCGCTCACCACGAAGAAGACGTACCGGCTGTAATGAAGCGCGATCTGCACCAGGTTGCTCGGGATGCTCTCGCCGACCTCGGTGACGCCGAGCACGTGCACGGTCAGCACCGAGAAGCAGGTGATCACCCGGAGCGCGTCAACCTGGGCGAGGTGGCCGCTCGGCGCCACCCGGCCACCCGGCGCCACCCGGCCCGCCGCCGGCGGTGGTGCGCCGGCGGCCGGGACGCCGAGCCTGCCCGCGGCCACGGAAGAACCCTAGGAAAGCCCGCCGACCCGGGACAAGGCTTCCGGGTGCCACACGTAGCGAACATCGGGTTCGCGCTCCTCGTTGCCCGCGCCGTCGGTACGTTCGGCGGCAATGAAACCGTGCCGCTCGTAGAACCGGCACGCTGGCCCGTTCACCTGAAAGGTCCACAACTGCAACCCATCCGGGCGACGCTCCTTGGCCAGATCGACGAACCGGTCACCGAGCCCGCGGCCGCGCCACGACGGCGCCAGGTAGAGCTGATCCAGCCAGGATGTGGTCGAGCGCGAGCCGCCGCGCAACACCATCATTCCGGCCGGCTCGCCGTCAGCCAGAGCAATCCATGTCTCATGCTCGGGTACGACCACATCCCGAAACCATGCCCGTACCTCGTCATCGCTGTGCGCCCGCCGAACCGTGGGCAACGCCGTGGCAAACGAGCGCAGCCACACGTCCGCCACCGCCGCGGCGTGCGCCGGCTCGGCCCGACGAAGGATCAACCCGGCACCACGGTCAGGACGACGTTGCCGGTCTTCTGCTCCGTTTCGACGTACCTGGACGCGTCGACCACGCCTTCCAACGGGTAGCGCCGATCGATGACCGCCCGGTACCTCCCCGCCTCGATGAGCTGCTTGAGGAACAGCACATCCTGCTTCGTGTACCGGGGTGGTACCGGGAAGAGCACCCTCTTGTCCCCGACCCGCGCGGTCCACCTCGCCCGAACGAGGTTCCACAGGTGGTCGGTTGCGATGTAGTACCCACCCGTTTTGAGCGAGCCTCTGCAGCGCCGGAACGAAAGCTTCCCGACCGCGTCGAAGATGACGTCGTATGTCTGGCCGTTCTTGGTGAAGTCTTCCGTCAGGTAGTCGATGACCGGGTCGGCACCCAGCGATCTGACCGTCTCGACGTTCTTCGTGTTGCACACCGCGGTGACTTCGGCATCGAAGTACTTGGCCAGCTGAACCGCCGCCGTGCCGATCGATCCGGATGCGCCGTACACCAGGATGGTCTTGCCCTTGCGAAGACCCGCCGGTCGCAGGCCCATCAGGGCCAGGACCACCCCGTCGCAGACCGCGGCGGCCTCCTCGAAGCTCATGCCCGCCGGTTTGTGCGCCAACGCCGCGCCCTGCCGCATGCAGATGAACTCCGCGTGCGCGCCGAACCTCCACGGGTTGACGCCGAAGACCTGGTCACCGACCGCAAACTCGGTGACGGCGACGCCAACCGCCTCGACCTCACCGGACAGCTCGCTGCCCAAGATCCGGCACTTCGGTCGGCGCAGGCCGAAGAGGAAGCGGACGAGGAACGGCTTGGCCTGGCGAACTCCGCAGTCCGACCGATTGACCGTCGTGGCATGAATCCTGATCAGGACATCGTCCTCACCGGGGACGGGTCGCTCGACCTCCTCCAGCCGAAGCACGTCCGGC
>DASRRF010000148.1:0-4545 GCA_035695905.1 Micromonosporaceae bacterium
GGCGGGCCGTCCAGCCGGACCTCGAGCTCGCGACCATCATCGACGGGTACGACGTGCAGCACAGCGCGAAGGCTAGCCGGTTCACCGCTCGTCGGTGAACCTGGCGTCCTCCAGGTCCAGCTGGCGCTGAACGCGGCGCCGGGTCGCGTCGTCGATCGCG
This sequence comes from Micromonosporaceae bacterium, assembly GCA_035695905.1. Taxonomy (GTDB): domain Bacteria; phylum Actinomycetota; class Actinomycetes; order Mycobacteriales; family Micromonosporaceae; genus EFPC-2. The sequence goes on from DASRRF010000148.1 coordinate 161, forward strand.
CCGTCGGCGTACATCCGGGCCAGCTCGCGGCTCTGGATCGCGACCACCTCCCGGCGTACCCGCCGATAGGTCTGGGTTATCGCGGAGCGCTGGCCGGCGGCATCGCCGGTCGCCGGCTCGGCCATCTCCAGCCGGGTCAGCAGGCTGTCCCGGATCCGTTGCACCACCACGGGCGGCACCGCGTCCAGGTCGGCCAGCTGGTCGGTGTAGGCCAACCCGGCCTGCGCCACCCGTGACCGGGCCTGGGCGTACGCCACATCCGCGTCCGCGGCCGGTACCGCCAGATCGACCCGCCGGACCAGCGGCGCGAGGGTGAAGCCCTGCACCACCAAGGAGATCACGATCACCGCGATGGCCAGCACCAGCACGATGTCCCGATCCGCCAGCGGCCGCCCGGCGTCGTCCAGCAGCGGGATGGACAGCGCGGCGGCGAGCGGCACCACACCGCGCGCCCCGGCCCAGGAGACCACCGCCGGTACCTGCCACAGCGGCCGGTCCGGGGCGTGCCGCCAGTGCTGGAACGCGGCGAGCGGGAAGACCCAAGCCACCCGGACCAGCATCAGCGTCACGGCGATCGCGACCGCGGGCCAGAACCAGCGCTGGTGCGCCGCGGACAGATCGCGGATCAGGTCCGGCAGCGCCAGCCCGATGACCGCGAACACCACGCTCTCCAGCAGGAACACCACGGTGGCGTGTACCGCGGCCAGCTGCAGCCGGGTCCGCGAGCCGGCCAGCTTCGGGGCCAGCCCGCCGAGGATCACGCTGGCCACCACCACGGCGGTCACCCCGGAGGCCCGTACGGACTCCGCGGCCAGGTAGGCCAGGTACGGGGTGATCAGCGCGAACACGGTCTCCACGAGCGGGTCCTCGGTGCGCCGCCGGACCGCCGCGACGACGGCCGCGATCGCCGCACCGACCGCCGCGCCCCCGCCAGCCAGGAGCAGGAACTCGCCGGCGACCCGGCCGGCCGACCAGCCCGCGCCGGCCACCACAACGCCGACCGCGATCCGGAACAGGATCAGGCTCGTCGCGTCGTTGAACAGGCTCTCCGCCTGGACCAGCGTCTGCAGCCGGGACGGCAAGGACAGCCGCCGGCCCAGCGCGCTGACCGCGACCGGGTCGGTGCTGGCCAGCACCGCGCCGAGCAGGAACGCGACGCTGACCGGCAGGCCGAGGGTGCCCACCGCGACCGCGGCGACCGCCACCGCGGAAACCACGACCAGGCCGACCGCGAGTACGGTCACCGGCCGCCAGACCGCCCGCAGGTCCCGCCAGGACAGCTCCTCGCCGGCCGCGTACAGCAGCGGGGGCAGTACGACCAGCCCGACGATCTCGGGGCTGATCCGTACGCTGGGCACCGCCGGCACCAGCCCGACGGCCAGGCCCGCGACGACCAGCAGGGACGGCGGCGGTACCCGGATCCGCCGGGCGAACGCGGCGACGACCGTGGCCAGACCCACCAGCGCCACGATGATCAACGCGCTGCGCATGTCGGCCTCCAGGTCATCCGGATGAAGGTGCCGACCAGACTTCCCGGCGCGCCGGTCAAACGGTAACAGCCCAGGTGGGACACGAAGACCGGGGGCTGTCAAGTTTCTGACACTCGTCTCGGCTGTCCGACCCGGGGACCTGTTCCGCTTGCGGGGTGTATCGTTCCTCTCGCCCACAGTGACGGGCTCGGAGCCCATCGAAGCCTAGACTCCCGGTTTGCCGGGAACCCGAGCTTCAGGCGTGCACATCTGGACGACGCCGAAAGGGCAGCGATGTTCAGTTTCCGGATCCGTACCGGTGCGCCGGCGAGCCTGCCGTTCCGGGCCCGCTCGGCCGCGCACACCTACCGCCCGCCGGCCAGGGACGTGCTGCACGACCTGACATCGTTGACCGCGTCCGGCGATCCGGTGGCCTTCGCCGCGCTGCACGACGCGCTGTTCGCCGAGGTACTGGACGCGTCGTTCCGGGTGCTCGGCGACATCGCGGCCGCCATCGCGGTGGCCCGGGCGGTGTTCGTCGAGGTGTGGCACATGGCCGGTACGTGTGATCCGGACGGCGACGCGCGGGCGTGGGTACTGGACATCGCCCGGCGCCGCGCCACGGACCGAGCCGCGACCCGGGAACGCCACCGGCCGGCGACCGTACTGCTCGGCATCCAGGACGAGTTCCTCCGCCAGGAGCTCAACGCGCTGCTGACCTCGGCGGATGCCGCCGCGGAGCCGCCCCGCGCGGGCTAGCGCCGCACGCCGCGGCTACGGCTGGCCGGCGAGCGCGGCCCGAACCCGGTCGCGCCCGGCGTCCGCCCTTTCCTGCCAACGGTTGTGCCGGCCACGGGCAAGCTCCGCGCCGGCCTCCTCGTACGCGACCAGCGCCGCCAGCAGGTCGCCCTGGGCCTCGCGGAGCTCGCCGACGGCCACCTGCACCTGGGCCACATCCCGCGAACTTCCCCGCCGGGAGGCCATCCCCGCGGCGGCACCGAGCAGGTCCTCGGCGATCCGGTACCGGCCCAGCTCGGTGTGCGCGCTGCCGAGTCTACAAAGGACGTACGCCTCGGTGACCTGGTCGTGCAGCCCCCGGAAGACCAGCCGGGCCTGCCGGAGGTCCTCGATCGCCTCGGCCGGGTACCCGGCCGACTGCCGCGCCTCCCCCCGGCGGTAGAGCGCCAGACCGGTCCAGTGCCGGTCGCCGAGCCGCTGGAACGCGTCGAACGCCGTGCTCAGCTCCCGAACGGCGGCGGCATACTCGCCGCGGTCGGTGCGCATCACGCCGAGATCGTGCAGCACGTACCCGCGCAGCCGGTCGCCGCCGTCATCGCCGAGCCGGGCCAGCGCGCGGCGCAGCCGGCCCACCTCCCGGTCGGCGCGACCGGTGTCCCGGTCCACCCAGGCCAGGCAGCGCAACGCCTCCACCTCCAGCACGGCGTCGCGTTCCGCGACGCCGACATCGAGCGCGCTATGCAGCAGCGGCGCGGTGTCCTGCCCGCCGGTCGCCCTGATCGTCATGGCCAGCATCAGCCGGGCGTACGCGGCGAGCCGCTGGTCCGTACTGCCGGTCCAGACGGCGAGCGCGCGGTCCAGCGCCGCCCTCGACTCGGCGAAGTCGGCCCGGTAGTGGTGCACCGTACCGAGTCCGGCGTCGATCGGGGCGACCCAGCCCGGCTGGCCCGCCTGCCTCGCCGCATCCCGGCCGAGCCGGGCGACGTCCAGCCACTCGTCGTACTGCCCGCCGGCCTCCAGCACCGGGGTGAGCGCCCGGGCCAGCGCCCAGCAGTGCGCGAACAGGCCCTCGGCGTACGCCCGGGCGATCGCCGACCGGGCGCCGTCGCGGTGCACCGCCATCCAGCTGGCCGGGTCGGCGGCGGCACCATCGGGTACCCGGCTCTCGTCCGGCACCACGCCGTCCGGCACCGGCCGGCCGGACAGCCGCCCGCAGGGGTGCACGCCCTCGTTGCCGAGCGCCTCCTCGGCGCGCAGCGCCACGGCGAGGTACGCCTGCGCCACCCGCAGCGCCACCACGTTGCCGTGCCCGGGCGGGTCGACGCTGTCGAAGCGCTCCCGGGCGAAGACCCGCAGCAGGTCGTGCATCCGGTACTCGACCGGCGGCCGGCCGACCGCCTCCAGCAGCTGCGCGGCCACCAGGTCTTCCAGCAGGTCAACCGCGTCCGGCTCGGCAACCGCGAGGGCCGCCGCGGCCAGCCACGGGTCGATGCCGATCCGGCCGAGAAATCCGAGGGTACGGAAGGCCGCCTGAACCCGCGGGGGCTGCGTCGCGTAGCTCACCTCGACGCTGGCGCGTACCGCGCGATCGCCCACCCGCAGCTCGTCCAGCCGGTGCCGCTCGTCGGCCAGCCGGGCGGCCAGCATGCTCGCTGTCCAATGTGGACGCGCGGCAAGCTTCGCTCCGGCCAGCCGTACGGCCAGCGGAAGGCCGGCGCAGAGCCGGGCGATCTCGGCGGCCCCGGCCGGCTCGCTGGCCACCTGGTCCGCGGCGACGCTGGCCAGCAGCCGTACCGCGGTCGGCTCGTCGAGCATGCCGAGCCGGACATGCTCGGTGTTCTCCAGCGCGGCCAGCCTGGCCCGGCTGGTCAGGATCGCCGCCGACCAGCGCAGGCTGAGCGCGCCGCGGACCTGTGCCTCGTGCGCCACATCATCGAGTACGACCAGCAGGCGCTGCGCCCCAACGAGGTCACGCAGCAACACCAGCCGCTCCCGCTCGGCGTCCGGCACCGCGCCGGCCGGCAGGCCGAGCGCCCGCAGCAGCAGGCCGAGCAGGTCCCGGCTAGTGCATTCGGTGCCGAGCCCGCCGAGGTCGAGGTAGAGCTGCCCATCGGGGTACGCCGTGTGCAGCGACTCCGCGGCGACCAGCGCGAGCGCCGTCTTGCCGACGCCGGGCGG
>DASRRF010000149.1:0-5857 GCA_035695905.1 Micromonosporaceae bacterium
TACCCCCTGATCTGGTGGAGGCCTGCCGGCGGCACGACCTGCCACTGCTGGAGGTGCCGGAGGAGGTGTCCTTCGCGGCGATAGCCGCGGCCATTGCCGAACGGGTACGCGCGGAGCGGGCGCTCGCCACCGACCTGCTGCGGGCGCTGGCCGAACCGGCCGACCCGGGCTCGCTGCGCGCCGCGGTCCTGGCCTGCGAGCTACCGGCCGCCGCGGCGTACGTGGTGTTGGTGGCGCCCGGCCCGGCCGAAGCGCTCGCCGATCTGGTGCAGCCGTTGGCCGCCGGGGCAGCGGTCGGGGAGCTGTCCGCGGAGCTGGCCGCGGCGGTGGTACCCCGCGCCACCGGCTCACCGGCCGGTGAACAGCCGGCCGAATGGGCGACCGCGCTGGCCGCCGCGGTGACCACCCGGGCCAGGGCCGGCAACGCGCGGATCGCCGCCGGGGTGGGCGGCCCGGTCCCGGCCGCCTCTGCGCTGCCCGGCGCGCTGGCCGAGGCTCGGTACGCGCAACGGGCCGCGCAGGCCCGCACCGCACGCCCGGTGGTGGTCTCCGGCGCCGAGCTGGCCTCGCACGTCGCGTTGCTCGCCGCGGTGCCGGCTCCCGCGCTCGCCGCGTTCCGCGGCCGGCTGCTGGACCCGCTGGTCGAGTACGACCGGACCCACCAGGCCGGTCTGGTGCACACGCTCACTGAGTTCCTCGACTGCAACGGGTCGTGGAGCCGGTGCGCCGAGCACCTACACGTACACGTGAACACGTTGCGCTACCGGCTGTCCAGAGTGGAGCTACTCACCGGCCGGGATCTGGACCGGTTCGCCGACCGGGTCGACTTCTTCCTCGCGCTCCGCTCCGCACCGTCCTGATTGGACGGTCCTAGGTGGACAGCCGGCCGGCCAGCTCGACGATCGCGCCGGCGAACGCCGGGTCGTCGTCGAAGTTGATGTGGCCCCAGATGCGTGGGTAGCGCCCGAGCACCGCGGAGAACTCGAAGCCGTGCGGGTCGCACAGCTCCCGGTCGACACCGGCGAGCGGGCCGGTGGTGGATGCCGGCGCAACCGGTCCGCCGATCGGATCGGTGGCCCGCCAGAGGTTGAGCCACCGCGGCGGGCTGCCGTCCGTACTCAGCCGGATGGCCAGGTCGCCCAGGACATTCTCGTTGAAGTACGCCGGGAAGAGCCGGGCATAGAGCCGGTTGAGCGGGGATCCGACGGTCAGCAACGCGATCCGCTCGCGTGCCGCCGCCGGCAGTTGCAGGATCGTGGCGGCCGCGAGCACGGATCCCTGGCCCTGGCCGACCAGCACCACCCCGGTGTTGCCCGCCTCCGGCGCGGTGAGCTGGACCAGCCGCACCATCAGCTCCGGCACGATGCGTTCGGCGTAGCACGGTGGCGACAGCGGGTGGCAGGTACGCGGCCAGAACGTGCCGAGGTCCCAGACCACCCCGATGACCCGCCGGACCAGCGCGTTGCGGTACGCGATGACGCCCAGAATGGCCAGCCCGATCGCGGCGATCCCGATCAGGTACGTGCCGACGTCGGTGGCCGTCGACACGATCGCGCGTACCCGGGCGCTGCCGATATCGGCCGGCCGGAAGCCGGCCACGGCGAGACCGGTGCCGGTCACCGCGACGATGGCGATCGGGATCGAGCCCCAGCCCAGCAACGAGACGACCCGATCGGTGAGCCGAGCCGAGGTGATCGCGCCGTCCACCTCGGCGGCGCGCCGCGGACCCAGCCGCCGCTGGCCCGGGAACAGCACGTCGGTCTGGTCCCGGGCGGCCGGCTCCAGCTTGCGCCGTACCCGGCGCAGCACCAGCGGCCCCGACGCGGCGAGCAGGATGAGCACCACGAACCCCACTCCGGCCCACTGGTACGCGGTTGCCGGCTGGACCCGCCGCTCGTCGGTGAGCACCAGCCCGCCGGTGCTGACGTCAGGGGTACGGCTGAGGAAGTCGGCCACCCGGTAGAGCAGGGCGGCGGAGAACGCGGCCGCGGTGCCCAGCCCGACCGCGCCGAACAGCACGGCACCGTAGCCGAACGTAGCCGCCGGTGGGTGCCGGGCCAGGATGGTCAGGGTCAGCACGGCGAGCATTGCCAACTGCGCCACGAACATCCACACCGCGGTCTTGTCGAACCCGGGCAGCGACCTGCCGGTCGGCCAGCGCACCGGCAGCCGGGCCGCGTACCCCAGGGTCACCGCGGTGAGCAGCAACGCGATTCCGCGCAACAACCGGGTGAAGCTGGTCGGCCAGGCCTTGTCCGGGTCGGCCGCGAACAGCCGCGGTACGCAGACCGAGATGAGGCAGGCGAGCAGCACCGCAATACCGGACCCGGTCAGCGCGATGCCGGCCGGTGTTGTGTCGTGCGGGGTGAGCGTACCGGCGATGGTCACGTCGAGTACGGCGAACGCGGTGGCCACGTGGATCGAGCGCAGCCGTCCGACCGCGGTCCGGTTCCGCCAGAACAGCGGGTTGGCCAGGCCCTCGCCGGTACGCTCCTGTCCACTGTGGAGCTCGGGCACCGGGTACGAGTCGTAGTCCCGCCAGGTACGCCGGGCCAGGTGCCACAGGATGCCGATCGCGCCGATCGGCAGCAACGCCATCACGGCCAGCCGCCGCCCGGGCGTGTCCAGCGGCCCCTCGATGAACGGCGCCAGCCAGGCGCGGTTCGCGGCGCACCGGCTGTTCGGCGCCGTGCACTGCCACGCGACCAGGTCCAGCGCGATGCCCACCACCGTCACGACGAACGACGCGGTCAGCGACAGCGCGAAGATCCGGCAGACCGCCCGTACCCCGCCGCTGCCCCGGTACCGCGGCAGGCGTTGCCCGGGCAGGCGTTGCCACATCGCGACGTTAGCCAGCTGGAACGGCAGCAGCAGCAGCCACAGCGCGCGGGCCGCGGCACCGGCGGTCAGCCGGCCCCACTTGTACGTCTCGACCACGGCCGCGGCCGGCCAGCCGTGCATCTGGCGTACCGCCCGGTAGAACCCGGCGTTCTCGTCGCCGGCGGTCTGCCGCGCGCCGGCCAGTTCGGACTGCACGTGGAACGGCTGCCCGGTGACGTCGACCACCGGGATGCCCGGCGGCATCGCGGGTCCGGCCGGCGGCGGCACTTCCGGGACATCCGGGGGTACGAACGTCACGGACAGGGTCAGCTCGGACCGGCCGTCACGCTCGGTGGTGACCACCCGCGCGTCGCGCAGCATCAGCCCATCCGCGCCAGGCACCGGCGCGGCCGGACGGCGGCTCTCCGGTCGGCGGCTTTCCGGTGGCTGGCGCAGGGCGCGGCGCTCCCGGGCCACCTCCCGGGCGCTGAACGCGAACGTCGCCGCGATGCTGAATATGGTCGCTATGTTGACGAGGAACCCCAGATCCACGCCGGCAGCCTAGTGATACGTCGATGGATATTTCCATTCTTCGTACTATGAAGATCGTAAATGAACGAGAGTCCGATGCTCGCCCGATGTCGCATGCACCGGACACGGCCGGCCGGGGTCCGGGCAGATGACCGAGTGTTCCGAGACGGTCGCGCGATAGAAGCGGTACGGGGCGGGTGGGAGGACCTGCTCCGGCGTGACGCGGCGCCCTCCGCGCTCGACGGCGCCCGGATAGATTTCCAGCCCCCGGTCGAGCTCCGCGCCGGTCGGTTCGTCGACCACCGCCGACATGTAGACGCCCTGACCCGTGCCGGCCGGTACCTGGGAGTCGAACACGACGATGCTCACCCGCGGGCGTACGGCAATGTTGCGCGAGTGCATCGCCTCCGGCGCGGAGATCCAGTAGAACTCGGTGTAGTCGGCGCAGGCGTAGAACACCGGCGAGACCCACGGCCGACCTTCCCGGTCGGCGGTGCCGAGCGTCAGGTAGAGATTGGCGTCGATGATGGCTCGGGCCACGATCGCCGGATCCGCCGCGCCGTTCAGGACAACCGTTGCCATGGCAGCTCCCTCCATCGTGAGTGCAAGCATGAACTGGACCGTACAGGACAGTTACTGTGAACTCAACTGTTCAGTTCAGTTACGCTCTAGACTCAGGCGCATGAGGCAGGAGACTCGCACCCCCTCGGGTGAACGCGCCGACCGCAAGCGCAGGGCGATCGTGGCCGCGGCCCGGGAGAGCTTCGTACGAGACGGCTACGAGGCCGGGATGGATTCGATCGCCGCCCATGCCGGTGTGTCCAAGGTCACCGTGTACAACCACTTCGGCAGCAAGGAGGCGCTGTTCACCGCGGTCATCGGAGAGGCGCTCGACCAGGCGTTGGGCGATACCCTGACCGAGGCGCGGGCCCGACTGGCCGACACCGACGACATCCGGGAGGCGCTGACGTTCACCGCCCGCGCCTGGGTGCGCGGTGTGACCGCACCCGCCGTGCTGGCGTTGCGCAACCTGGTCGCCGGTGAACTGCGACGCTTCCCCGAACTCGGGCACGCCTGGCAGGAGCGCGGACCCGGTCGGTTCTTTCCGGTCCTCGCGGAGGTGTTGTCCGGCCTGTCCGAACGTGGCGAGCTGAAGGTCGCGGACGTCGAGGTTGCCGTACTCCAGTTGTACGCGCTGACCCTCTACCCCCATCTCGTATACAGCTCGTACGGCGACCAGCTCGACCCGGATCTTGCCGAACGACTGATTACCAAGGGCGTGGACATGTTCCTCAGCTACTACCGGGCTTAGCCCCGCGTTCGGCCGAAGTGGCGGTGGCGTGGCACGCTGGACGGGATTGGTCACCGCCGACCGCGGGAGGTCGCGCAATGAACGTCGGACGTTTGCTGGCGTGGGTGGTACTGCCCATCGTCGGCCTGGTGCTCGCCGGCATGCTCGCCATCTGGTTGTTCAAGGCACTGCTGGGCTTGGTGTTCTACCTGCTCGTCGGCGCGCTGGTGGTCGGCGGCGGGGTCTACCTATACGGCCGGGCCAGGCGGGCGCTGGGTCCGGGCACCCGGACCAGGCGGCGCATCGACGCGGCCTCACAGACCTACCGCGAGCGCAACCGCTGATCCACCGCGTCCGCGGGCAGCGAGGTCAGCCGTGCCCGCGGACGGCGTGCGGGCGGTACGGTGCGGCCAGCCGCTCCAGCTCCGCGGCCGACAGGGCGATCCCGGCCGCCGCCACCGCGTCGTCGATGTGTCCGAGCCTGGTGGCGCCCACGATCGGCGCGGTCACGCCCGGCTGGTACCACAGCCACGCCAGGGCGACCTGCGCAGCCGGAATGCCGCGTTCGCCGGCCACCGCCTGCACCGCGTCCACCACCGCGAGGTCCGACTCGTCGTACAGGTGCCGGGCGAACTCATCGGTACGGCCCCGTACGGTGGCCTCCGTACCAGCCGCTCGTGGGCGGGCGAGCATCCCCCTGGCCAGCGGGCTCCACGGGATCAGCCCGACGCCCTGGTTCCGGCACAGCGGGATCATCTCCCGCTCCTCTTCCCGGTACGCCAGGTTGTAATGGTTCTGCATCGCCACGAACCGCGTCCAGCCGTGCTTTTCCGCGACGAACTGAGCGGTGGCGAACTGCCAGGCGAACATGCTCGACGCCCCGATGTACCGCGCCTTGCCGGCCCGGACCACGTCGTGCAGCGCCTCCATGGTCTCCTCGATCGGCGTCTCGTCGTCCCACCGGTGGATCTGGTAGAGGTCCACGTACTCGGTGTCCAGCCGGCGCAGCGACTCGTCAATCGAGCTGAGGATGTGCTTGCGGGACAGGCCCGAGTCGTTGGGACCCGGCCCGACCTGCCCGCGCACCTTGGTGGCGAGCACGAAGTCGTCGCGCCGGGCGAACAGCTTGCGCAGGAGCCGCCCGGTGATCTGCTCGCTCGCCCCGAGCGAGTAGACATCGGCGGTATCGAAGAAGGTAATGCCCCGCTCGACTGC
>DASRRF010000150.1:0-4608 GCA_035695905.1 Micromonosporaceae bacterium
GGCGACCTGCAGGATCGTCGCCACGATCGCGCCCAGCCATAGCGCGCCGAACAGCGAATACTCCACTGTGTACCGGAACGCCGGGCCGAAGTCGTACTGGCCGGCCTTGGACAGCTCGGCCATCATCCAGCCGCCGGCGACGAAGAGCACCAGGCCCACGGCGAGCGCGGCCGCGTACGGGATGAGCGGCCAGAAGAAGCGCGGCTTGCCGTACCGCCAGGTGTCCGGCTCGTTGCCCCACATCACCGAACCGATCGCGATCGCCACCCCGGCCAGGAACGGCAGCGTGCCACCGCCGGCGGGCCGCGCCGACAGCACATCGCGCGGGATGTCGGTGAACCCCTTGATGACCAGATAGACCACCCAGACAATCATCACCGGGGCGACCAGGTACCGGGCGAACGCGGTGATGCCGGTGAACCCGAACAGGTTGTTGACTATCCCGACCACGGCCAGGATCACACTGATCAGCACGACGTTGCCCCAGCTGAACAGGCCGTCGTACAGGGTGGCCAGCAGGTTGAACGCGAACGCGATCCAGCCGGCGGCGACCAGGATCAGCAGCACGGAAACCAGCACCGAACCGACCGCGCCGAGGATCGACCGGGTGAGCAACGCGTGCGTCTGGCCGGTGCGGGAGCCCAGGTACGCGGCGGGCAGGGCGTACGCGAGATACGCCACCGCGCCGAGCGCGCCGGCGCCCACCGCGGTGCCCAGCGGGTAGCCGGCGTCGTGGTACTGGAAGCCGAGGAAGAGGTAGGTGAAACCGGCCGCTAGGGTGATCCACAACGCCACGAAGTGGTACAGCGAGCGGCGTTCGCCCGGCGGTACCACGCCGGTCCGGCTGGTGGAGTAGTCGTGCAGGAGCTCCTTGGCAATCTCCTCGCGGGAGAACTCGCTGACCGCACCGGATGAAACTGGAGCCATCTCAGCCACCTTCACTCGGGCCGCATGAATGTGATGCTGATCAATGATTGCGCATGATCGCGAATCACGGAAGATGCGGCACCTCGCCGAGGCTGGTCAGGATCGCCGCGGACGCGCGGATGCCGGCGAAGAACCGCCACAGCTCCAGGTTCTCGTTCGGCGCATGGTTCGCTTCGTCCACATTAGCCAGAGGTACGCCGTAGCACGGCAGGCCGAGCAGGCCGGTGAACGTGTACAGCGGCAGGCTGCCACCGAGGGAGGGGACGACCAGCGGTTCCACGCCGAACCCGGCGGTCACCCCGGCTACGATCGCGTCCAGGTACCCGGCGGACACCGGCGTACGGGACGGCTCCATGGCGGCCTCCGGGATGAAGTCCACATCCGGCGCCACCCGGGCGACGTGTGCCCGGATCTGCTCGGCGACCACCTCCGACCGCTGGTCGTCGACCATGCGTACGTCACAGCCGGCCACCGCCACGCTCGGGATCACGGTCCGGTGCTCCCCCGCGTCCTCGCAGCTGAGCGTGTTGATGGACAGGGTGGGCCAGGCGGCCAGCCGTTCGTGGAACCCGCGGTCGGCCGGCGCGTCCAGCGCGGTGACGCCGAGCGTCTCCAGTGCCCGGGGCAGGTCGACCGGGAGCTTGTCCAGCATCGCGGTCTCCTGCGCGGTGAACGGCCGTACGTCGTCGTAGAACCCGTCCACCAGTACCCGGCCGTCCGGCGCGCGCATGGTGGCGAGCAACTGGACCAGCCGCCAGGCCGGGTTCGGGGACACACCGCCCCAGTTACCGGAGTGGGTGGGGTACCCGGCACCGCGGGCGCGCAGCGCGAACTTCAGGATCCCCCGTACGCCGAGACACACGCACGGCTGCCCGTTCTCGTAGACCGGACCGTCGCTCCACAACACCAGGTCGGCGTCGAGCAGGTCGCGGTGGTGCCGGGCGAACCAGGGCAGGTGCGGGCTGCCCACCTCCTCCTCGCCGTCGAGCAGTACGGTCACCGAGCACGGCAGGTCGCCGCGGGTGGCCCGGAGCGCCTCCAGCCCGAACAGGTGCGCCAGGTGCTGGCCCTTGTTGTCACCGGTACCGCGGCCATAGATCCGCCCGTCCCGGACCTCGGGCTCGAACGGCGGGCTGTGCCACTGGTCCGGCGGCCCGGGCGGCTGCACGTCGTAGTGCCCGTAGACGAGCACGTGCGGGCCACCCGGCGTACCGTCGGCTCTGCCCAGCACGACCGGGGCGCCGGGCGTCGGCACGACCTGTGCCGACAGCCCGACGGAGGTCATCAACTCCGCGGCCAGCGCGGCCGCCTGTGGTACGCCCTCCCCGGTCGTGCTCACGCTGGGCTGTGAGACATAGCGCAGCAGGACGGTCAGATATCGATGCTCATTGTCGGTAACGTACGTGTCGATGTCGTGCACGGGGGTACCTCCACGCAGAGACTAGGTGGCCATGAAGATCGCGATCTACGGCGCGGGCGGCGTCGGTGGGTACTTCGGCGCACTGCTGGCACGCGCCGGACACGAGGTGCATTTCGTCGCCCGGGGCACGCACCTGGCCAGCATCCGCAAGCACGGGCTGCGCATCCGCAGCGTACGCGGCGACTTCTCGGTCGACGCCCCGGCCACCGAGCACCCGGCCGATATCGGCGAGTGCGATGTCGTCCTGTTCTGCGTCAAGGCGTACGACACCGTGGAGGCGGGCCGGGCGCTGCCGCCGCTGCTCGGCGAGGACACCGCGGTGATTTCGGTGCAGAACGGCGTGGACAACGAGCAGCAGCTGGCCGACGTGATCGGCGAGCGGTACGTGGTCGGCGGCGCCTCGTTCGTGTTCTCCACAATCGGCGAGCCGGGCGTCATCGTGCACTCCGGCGGGCCGGACCGGCTCTCCTTCGGCGAGCTGGACGGCGTCCGCACGGCCAGGGTCGAGGCGTTCCGTACCGCCTGCCAGGAGGCCGGTTTCGACGCCGAGGTGCCGGTGGACATCCGGGTGGTGCTGTGGTCCAAGTTCGCGTTCATCTGCGCGCTGGCCGGGATGACCGCCGCGGTACGCAGGCCGCTCGGCGACATCCGAAGCTGCCCCGAGTCGTGGGTCATGTTCCAGCGGGTACTCGACGAGGTCACCGCGATCGGCCGCGCTGAGGGCGTACCCCTGCCGGATGGTCTGGTGGACAGCACCATGCGCGCGTCCGCTGCGCTTGACCCGGCGGCTTTTTCCTCGCTGCACCACGACCTGACCACCGGGCGGCGGATGGAGCTGGAGGCGCTGCACGGGTCCGCGGTACGTCGCGCTCGCGCGCTGCTGGTGCCGGCGCCGACCTGCGAGGCCATCTACAGCATCTTGCGGCCGTGGGCGGTCGCCGCCGATATCAGGTACGCGGAAGCCGACGGTCGCTAGCCGGCCGGCGCTCGCTCATCAGCCAGTGACGTGCTGACCCGGACCACGTCGCGGCGCAGCACCAGCGCGGCGCCGAGCAGCGTCCCTACGCCACCGACGAGGAGAGCGACCCGCAGCCCGAACAGTCCGCCGAGCGCACCACCGAGCAGAGCGGCAACGGGTACGCAGGCCTGAGTCAGGAAGCGGGACGCGCCGATGACCCGGCCGCGCACCTCATCGGCGGTACGGACCTGGCGCAGGGTCGTGAAGCCCACCGCGGACAGCGACAGCCCGGCGGCGATGCTGGCCTCGCCGGCCAGGATGACCGCGGCCGCGATGGCGGTCGGCCCGGTCGCCAGGGCGAGCAGGAGGCAGCCCACGGCCATCAGCAGTTGGGTGGTGACGATCAGCGGGCCGAGCCCGACCCGCTTGGCCAGCCGGTCGCAGAGGATCGCCGCACCGAACCCGGCGATCGCGGAGAGGCTGAACAGTACCCCGATCAGCCCCGCGCTGAAGTGCAGCGAGCGGACCAGGAACAGGAAGTACACCGCCTCCTGAAGCTGGGCGAAGAACGCCATCGTCGCGGTGGAGACGGTCACCGTACGCAGCACCGGATCCCGCCACAGCAGCCGGAACCCGTCGCCCAGAACCCGCATCATCGAGTCGCGGACCTGCCGGGTCGCCCGGTTCGTGACATCCCGCGCGCGCATGCGTACCAGACAAGATGCGGAAATGACGTAGCTCGCGGCGTCCGCGATGATCGCGGTGGGCGGGCCGCCGGCGGCCATCAGCCAGCCGGCCACGCCGGGGCCGCCAACCTCGGCCACAGACTGGCTCGCGGTCAGCTTGCCGTTGCCGTCGTTGAGCTGCTCCGGTTGGATCACGTTGGGCAGGAACGCCTGGTACGCCACGGTGAAGAGCATGGTCAGCGCGCCGACGCCGAACCCGATGACAAGCAGGTGCCAGAGCGCGAGTACGCCGAGCCACGCGCCGATCGGGATCCAGCTGAGCAGCGCCGCCCGGCCGGCGTCCGCAACGATCATCAACGACCGGCGCGGCAGCCGGTCCACCAGCGGGCCGACGAACGGGCCGACGAGCAGCGGCGGCAACCGTTCCACGGTCGCGAGCAACCCCATGCCGAACGCGTTGACGTGCAGGAAGAGTACGCCGACGAGCGGCAGGGCGAGGTAGCTGACCGAGGAGCCGAGCATGGAGGCGGACTGCCCGGTCCAGAACAGCAGGAAGTCACGGTGCCGCCACAGGCTGGTCCGCTGGGCGAGCGCTACGCCGTCCTCCATCGGGACTG
>DASRRF010000151.1:0-8057 GCA_035695905.1 Micromonosporaceae bacterium
GGTCAGCGAGTTGGGCGTCCGCGATGGCGGTGTCAATCGCGGCGGCCCGGGCGGGGTCCCGGGTGCGGCCGTGCGGGAAGTCGTGGTCGGTGGTACCCGCGGCGGCGGCGCGCAGCCGGCCCAGTAGCCGTACCCGGGCCAGCACGGCGACGAGTATGGCCACGACCACGAGCACCACGAACCCGAACGCGGTCCACTCGTACGCCGCGGGCGGCTGTAACGGGCGGGCCGGGCCGTACCCGGACGGGGTCGGTACGGCACCGCGGTCGAGGAAGTCGGCGACCCGGTAGGACACCCCGGCGGTGAACGCGACCGAGACGCCGACCGCGACCGACCCGAGGACCGGACCGGCCAGCCCGTACAGCGGTGGCCGGGGCGTGGTCTGTCTACTCTGGACGAAGACGACCACACCGAGCGCGAGGAGCAGCACGCTCTGCCCGGCGAAGAGCGTGGTGACGCTGAGCCCGTACCCGGGCAGGCCACCGGTGGCGTACCACGGCCCGCGCGCCCACGCCGCGTTCACCAGGACCAGCCCGACGAGGAGGAAACCCGCGGTACGCAGGCCGGTCGCGGCCCGATCCGCCCAGCCGGCCGGCCGGTCCCGGGACACCATGCCGGTCAGGCACAGCGCGAGGGCGCACGCGGCGAGCAGGCCGGTGGCCGCGATCGCGAGCAGGTAACCCGGCCAGTCCCGGTCGTGCCCGGCGACCGCCCAGCCGAGCAGTGCAGCGAGCGTGCCGCAGGCCGCCGCGAGGTGGATCGACCGGAGCCGGCCGACCTGGGCCATCCCGGCCCAGAATCCGGCCGCCGCCAACCCGTCCCCGTCCGCGGTCTCTGGCAACGGGTACGCCTCGTACCGCGCCCAGGTACGCCGGGCCAGGAACCAGAGGAACGCGAGCACCGCGATCGGCACCACCGCGAGCACCGCGAGCCGGCGCCCGGTCGGCATCTCGGTGAGGAACCGCAGGTACGACCGGCCGGTCGCACACGGGTTGCCCGGCGTGGCGCACTGCCAGGCAACCAGGTCGAGCGAGACGCCGGCCAGCGCGAGAACGAACGTGGCGGTGACGCTGAGCCCGAAGACCCGGCACAGCGCCCGGGTGAGCAGCGTGCCGCGGTGGCCGGCCGGCGGGCGCAGCCACATGGTGACGTTGGCCAGCATGAACGGCAGGAGCAGCAACCACATCGCCCGGGCCGCGGCACCGGCGGTCAGGTTGCCCCAGCGGTACCCCTCCAGCGCCGCGCCGCCCGGACCGGTGGTGTCCCCGTACGCCGGGCGGGGCCGGTGGAACCCGGCGTCCGCGTCGCCGGCCACCCGGTGCAACAGTGGACGGTCCAACGTGGACTCCACGGGGGTACCGGAGACGCCGTGCACCCGCAGTTCGGTCACCATGTAGCCAAGGCTATCGGCCGCCCCCGATGCCGGGCTAGAAACTACCCGTGGACAGTGCGGCGAGCGCGGTGTGCACCATCACCCGTACGCCGTAGCCGATCGCCCGCTCGTCGACGTCGAACGCGGACTGGTGGATGTCGTAGGTGACCTCCGAGCCGGCGATGCCGGTACCGAGGCGGATCATCGCACCGGGCACGTGCTCGAGGTAGAACGCGAAGTCCTCGCCGCCCATGCTGATCTCGGCCTCGACCACCCGGTCCGCGCCCAGCGCCGCGCCGGCCGCCGCGGCGATCACCGCGGTGGTCATCCGGTCGTTGATCACCGGCGGGACGCCGCGGCTGTAGCTCACCTCGACCTCGGCGCCGGTCGGCTGGACGATGTCCCGGATCAGCTTGGTAATCAGCTCCGGCGCATCGCCCCAGGCGTCGCGGCTGAGGATGCGCACGGTCGCCTTCGCTACCGCCTCGGTGGGGATCGTGTTGGCCGCCTCGCCGGCGTGCACGGCACCGAAGACCATCGAGACCCCGGCCCGCGGGTCGACCCGCCGGTCGAGGTGGGCCGGCGCGTCGACCAGCACCCGGCCCATCGCGTGCACCAGGTCGGCGGTCAGGTGCGGCCGGGCGGTGTGCCCGCCCCGCCCACGCAGCCGTACGTCCACATTGTCCATTGCCGCGGTCAGCGGGCCGGAGCGCACCGCGACCAGGCCGGCCGGCAGGTGCGGGTAGCAGTGCAGCGCGAAAATCGCGCTCACGTCCTGCAGGCCGCCGGCGCTGATCACCTGGGGCGCCCCGAACGGGCGCAGCTCCTCGCCGGGCTGGAAGATCAACCGGACCCGGCCGGGCAGCTCGTCCCGCTCGGCGAGCTGCGCCAGCGCCAGCCCGGCGCCGAGCAGCACCGCGGTGTGTACGTCATGGCCGCAGGCGTGGCACGCGTTGTCCACTGTGGAGCGGTACGGCACGTCCTTGGGGTCCTGGAGCGGCAGCGCGTCGATGTCCGCCCGCAGCGCGACCACCCGGTCGCCACGCCCGACGTCGCAGATGATCCCGTTGCCCTTGGGCAGGAAGCGCGGCTGCAGGCCGGCGACCGCGAGCTCGCGGGCGATCAGCGCGGCGGTCTCGAACTCCTGGTGGGATAACTCCGGGTGAGCATGGATGTGCCGGCGTACGGCGACAAGCTCAGCACCACGGGACGCTAGCCAGCGGTCAAGCTGACCGGGCAACGGGTCGGCACCGGGTGGCATTTCGGGCCAGGACGACGTTTGCAGGCTGGTCTGCGTCAACGCACTCGTCACGGTCGATTCTCGATCTCGGTCTGAGGTTGGTAAGCGCGTGGCACGCGCCTCGGTCAGCCTAGACCCGGAACGGTGACGCAGCGCAACATCATTCCCGTGAGGGATAGATCGCGCTGCGTCACGAAAGCCCTGGTGAGGCGGTTCCTGGGTCTCGATATCAGAGTACGTCGCATGGTCAATGGTCGACACGTGCGCCACACCTCCTACAACGAGTGACGGATGTGGCGGTCGCGCCTCGGTACATTTCGGTATCTTCGGCCCCGGTCGGCCAGAGGTCGGCGCACAAAGGGTCCGCCGGTCAGCCGGCCGGACGACGCGCGGTGGCCGGCCGGCTGACATCACCCTCCGTGGGCGCCGGCCTGGTACGTTCGGCTCTTGTTGCCACGAGGCGTTCAGGGAGCGAGCGCGGTGCGAACCCACCAACCGGTGCGCTGGAAGTCCCTACCCGCAGGTGGTACGGCGTACCCGATGGGCAGTTCCGGGCTCGCCGTCGGCACGATCGGACCGCCGGATTCGTCGCGCTCGGTAACGGTCACCTCACTCCTGCATGGTGACGAGGACGCCGGGTTGCTCGTGATGCACGAGTTGATCGAGCAACTGGGGTTGTCCTGGCGGGCCACCGGGACGATCAAGCTGGTCCCGCTGGCCAACCCGTACGCGGCACTGGCCTGCCGGCGCGGCACGCCGATGGACGGGCTGGACGCCAACCGGGTCGGCGCCGGCAAGCGGACCGGCCAGTTCACCGAGGCTCTTGTCGACATGTTGACAGGTGTCGCGGCCGACACCGACCTGATGATCAACCTGCACTGCTACGAGACGGTCACCGCGGACGCCGGGGTCTTCGTGGATCCGCAGGACTACCGGGTCCGCCGCGCCGTACTGCGCGCGCTGGCGATCGCCCGGCCGAGCTGGGTCATGATCGTACCGGCCGGCGCTTCGATCGCGTCCCTGGACTGGGCGCTGTGCGAGCGCGGCGTCCCGGCGGTCTCGCTGGAGCTGCCGCGCACCGACCTGATGACCCCGCCGGACCTGACCCGGATGGTCGGTTGCGTACTGCGGCTGCTGGTCGACGCCGGGGTGGCCGAGGTGTTGGGCGGCGCCGTGGACGACCAACCCGCACCGGGTACGGACACCGCGCCGCGGTGCTACCTGCGGCGCGCCGTACGGGCCGCGGCGATGGGGGTGTGGCTGCCGCGCCGCGAGCTCGGTGCCCGGCTGGCCGCCGGTGACGTGGTCGGCCAGCTCACCGCCGTACCATCGTGGACGGTCGAGGACCTGGTCGCCCCCGAGCCGGACGAGCCCGCCGGTGGTACCGAGTGGACGCTGCTGCAGACCCGGCCGCGTGAGGTGGTCCGCCCCAACGACATCCTGTTCGCGGTCGGCACCGAGGACTTCAAGCTGCGCCGGGAGATGGCCGAAGCCCTGGAACCGGCTGACTTCTAGAACTTGTCCGGCGGGCGGTAGAGCCCCCACACCTCGCGCAGCGCGTGGCAGACCTCACCGACGGTCGCCCGGAGCCGTAGCGCCTCGCGCATCGGGTACAGCACATTGTCCGTACCCGCGGCGGCGGATCGCAGTGCGAACAGTGCCCGCTCGACGGCGCTTGCGTCCCGCGAGCGCCGCAGCTTCTCCAGCCGGGCCGCCTGTTCGGCCTCGATGGCCGGATTCACCCGCAGCGGCTCGTACGGGTCCTCAGTGTCCACTGTGAACTTGTTCAGCCCGACGACCACCCGTTCGCCTGAGTCGATCTCCTGGGCGATCCGGTACGCCGACGACTCGATCTCCCGTTTCTGGAACCCGGCTTCGATCGCGTCGACCGCGGACCCGTACCCGAACACCCGGGCCATCAGAGTGTCCACTTCGGACTCGATCGAGTCGGTCAGCGCCTCGATGGCGTACGACCCGGCGAACGGGTCCACAGTGGACGTCACGTCCGACTCGTACGCGAGCACCTGCTGGGTACGCAACGCCAACCGGGCGGCCTTCTCGGTGGGCAGCGCGATCGCCTCGTCGTACGCGTTGGTGTGCAACGACTGGGTCCCGCCGAGCACCGCGCCCAGCGCCTGTACGGCGACCCGGACCAGGTTCACCTCCGGCTGCTGCGCGGTCAGCTGCACGCCCGCGGTCTGGGTGTGGAACCGCAGCATGCTTGAACGGGGGTTGCGCGGGTCGAAGGAGCTCATCAGCCGGGCCCAGACCCGCCGGGCCGCCCGGAATTTGGCCACCTCCTCCAGCAGCGTGGTCCGCGCGACAAAGAAGAAGGACAGCCGCGGCGCGAAGTCGTCCACGGCCAGCCCGGCCGCCATCGCGGCGCGCACGTAGTCGACGCCGTTCGCCAGCGTGAACGCCACCTCCTGGACCGGCGTCGCGCCCGCCTCGGCCATGTGGTACCCGGAAATCGAGATCGTGTTCCACTGAGGAATCTCGGTACGGCAGTAGGCGAACGTGTCCGCGACCAACCGCAGCGACGGCTTGGGCGGGTAGATGTACGTCCCGCGCGCGATGTACTCCTTGAGGATGTCGTTCTGCACCGTGCCGTTCAACATCGGGCCCGGAATCCCCGCCTCCTCCGCGACGAGCTGGTAGAGCAGCAGGAGTACGGAGGCGGGCGCGTTGATCGTCATCGAGGTGGAGACCTGGTCCAGCGGGATGCCGTCGAAGAGGGTGCGCATGTCCTCGATCGAGTCGATGGCGACCCCGACCTTGCCCACCTCGCCGTGCGCGACCGGCTCGTCCGAGTCGTAACCCATCTGGGTTGGCAGGTCGAAAGCCACCGACAAGCCGGTGGTACCGGCGGCGAGCAGCTGGTGATAGCGCGTGTTCGACTCGCCCGCGGTGCCGAAGCCGGCGTACTGCCGCATGGTCCACGGTCGGGTGGTGTACATCGTCGGATAGACGCCACGGGTGTACGGAAACTCCCCTGGCCGGCCGAGCCGGTCGGGGAGGTCGGCCGGGAGGTCGCCAGGGTCATATACCGATTTGATCGGAAATCCTGACTCGCTGAGCCGCTCACCCATAGCCAGATCGTATGGCAGGGCCGACTTTCCGATTCGGGGCGGAACCCGCAAGATAGGGGGCGTTGGTTCCGGCCCTTGACACCCGACCCCCGGGCGGCAGTACGCAGTGACCTCGCAGAGTCCCACCAGACACGGCAGTCCCACCTGGGGCGGCGGCTCAGCCGGCCGGGCCGCCCCCGGGTCGCTCGTGGGCGGCCGGTACGCGCTGCGCTCCGCGATCGGCACCGGCGGCATGGGTACCGTCTGGCGCGCCTCGGACACGCTGCTGCGCCGCGAGGTCGCGGTCAAAGAGGTGGTCTGCCCGGGCGGGCTGGCGGCCAGCGACCGGGACGCCATGTACGAGCGGACGCTGCGCGAGGCGCGGGCCGCCGCGGCGCTGTCCCACCCGAGCGTGGTACAGGTCTACGACGTGGTCACCGAAGACGGCCGGCCGTGGATCGTGATGGAGCTGCTCGACGCGCGCAGCCTGGCCGACATGGTGATCGAGGACGGCCCGCTCGCCCCGCGCGCGGTGGCGAAGATCGGCATCGCGCTGCTCGGCGCGCTGGAGGTCGCGCACGCCGCTGGCGTACTGCACCGGGACGTGAAGCCGGCCAACGTACTGATCTGCGCGGACGGCCGGTGCGTGCTGACCGACTTCGGGGTCGCCCGGATGCCCACCGACATACAGCTCACCACGCCCGGCATGGTGCTCGGCTCGCCGCACTTCATCTCGCCGGAACGGGCCATGGGTGGCGCGTTCGGCCCGCCGAGCGACCTGTTCTCGCTGGGCGTCTCGCTCTACACCGCGGTGGAGGGCCGGCCACCGTTCGACCGGGGCGACCCGATCGAGACCATGCACGCGGTCGTCGAGGAGCCGCCCGCGCCACCGGTGCGTGCCGGCCCGATCGCCGGCGTACTGCACGGGTTGCTGGAGAAGGACCCGGCCCGGCGGTGGGACGTACCCACGGCCCGGTCGGTACTGCGCGACCTGCTCGCCGGCCCGCTGGCCAACCGGTCCCGGGACCACGTGACCGACCCCTACGCGGTGGTACCGCCGCAGCAGCGCCAGGCGGCCTATCCCGGGCCGCCGGTGGATACCGGCCCGGGCACCCAGATCGGCGGGCGGGCCATGCTCTCCGCGGACGAGCCGCTGGAGGACGCGATCGCCCGGGCGTACGGCGCGCCACGCTCGGGGCACCGGCGCCAGGCCCGGCGTACCCGGCTGGCGGTCATCGCCGGCGTCGCCGCGATCACCCTGGTCGGCGCGGTACTGGCGGCCACGAAGCTGTTCGGCAACCCGTCGCCCTCCTCCGGGCAGCCGCGACCGTCCGCGTCACCCAGCGACCAGCCGCTGATCCCGATCGAGACCCAGCAGCACGGCGCCATCACCATCAACGTGCCGGCCGGCTGGCGGCGGACGATCGGCGGGTCGTACGTCGATTTCGTGGATCCGGCCGACCCGCTGCGGAAGATCCGGGTCAACATCGAGACCGCCTCGGATCCGCGCAGCTTCCTCGGGGTCGCCGAGCGCAACCTGAAGAAGGTCAACTCATCCTGCCCGGGGTACGCCCGGGTCGAGCTACGCGACGCCACGCTGGCCGGGCAGCCGGCGGCCGAGCTGGAGTACACCTGCACCCAGGGCGCGGTGCAGCGGCACGGGCTCTGGCGGGCGACCGTGAGCGCCGGCAAGGCGTACCACTTCTTCATGACGGTGCCGGAGCCCCGGTTTGCCGACAGCAAGATCATCTTTGATGAGCTGGTTCGCTCGTTCAAGCTCAACTTCTGAACATTTCGCCCGAACGCGTGCTATCAACACGGGCATGACGGCGACACTCGATGAGCTCCGCGGCCGGGCCGAGGCCTGGCTGGACGACGACCCGGACCCGGCCGCCCGGGACGAGCTGCGCGCGGTCCTCGCCGCGCTGCCCGACCCGGCCGCCACCACCGACCTCGCCGAGCGGTTCGCCGGCCCGCTCACGTTCGGCACCGCCGGGCTGCGCGGGCCGATGCGGGCCGGGCCGAACGGGATGAACCGCGCGGTCGTCCGGGGCGCCGCGGCCGGCCTGGTCGGCTGGCTCGCGGCCCGTCGTGCACCGGGTCCGATCGTCATCGGGTACGACGCACGCCATGGCTCCCGCGAGTTCGCCGAGGAGACCGCGCGGGTGGTCACCGGGGCCGGCCGGCCGGCGCTGCTGATGCCCCGCCCGCTGCCCACGCCGGTGCTGGCGTACGCGGTCCGCGCGCTGGACGCGGTTGCCGGCGTGATGGTCACCGCGAGCCACAACCCGCCGCGGGACAACGGGTACAAGGTGTACCTCGGCGAGGCGCTGGGCGGCCCGGAGGGCGCCGGCGCGCAGATCGTCCCGCCGGTGGA